>CALGKJ010000071.1 GCA_937930535.1 uncultured Clostridia bacterium | reverse complement strand
ATATATTTAATTTTGAAGTTGTTTCTCTATAGCAAAAGACCTCTTTCAAATCTTGTTTTTGAAAGAAGTCTTTTGCTATTATTCTATTTATTGCTTTGATACATATTATTTTCTCTTATTTCTGGTTTTAACATCAAATATTACTGCTATAGCCAATACTACGCCTCTGATAATATATTGATAGGATATACCAACACCCATCAAATTCATACCATTAGTCAAGGATGCCATAACTAATGCACCAATAATAGAACCAGTAACTTTTCCAACGCCGCCGGCAGCAGATACTCCGCCGACATATGCGGCAGCTATTGCATCAAGTTCAAATAAAGTTCCTGCTGTGGTAGTAGCAGATTGAAGGCGGGCAGAATATAGTATCCCGGATAATGCGGCAAGCATCCCCATGGAGCTGAATACTACATATGTGATCTTTTTTACATTGATACCACTCAGCTTAGCTGCTTCTGGGTTTCCGCCTACTGCATAAATGTGTCTTCCCAGTGCTGTTTTGGTAGTTATGAAATTGTATATAGCAACAACTATAATAACTACTATTATTGTCCATGAAAGACCGTTATAACCTGCAAGTATCCAAGTAATGTAAGCTATAACAAGGGATACAAGTATTAGCTTAACTATAAACATATTAACTGATAAAACATCAAAATTATATTTTTGTTTGTTTCTGCGTGTATTGAACTCGCCCCAAATATATAAGCCAATTGCAAAAACTCCCATTATGAGTGTCAGTAAATGAATCCCTGAAATATTAGCAATATCAGGTATAAAACCATTTCCAATTGCATTAAAGCTTTTATTTGGTATAATAATTGTTCCTGTTCCTTCAGTAACAAGGAGCAGTGCCCCCCTGAAAACTAACATTCCTGCCAGTGTTGTTACAAAGGAAGGTATTTCCATATGGGCAATTAAAAAACCGTTAAATAGTCCGATTAATAAGCCAAGAATTAATATAATTATTATTGCAGCAAATACAGGCATACCTAATTGAGTTAATATAATAGCCGCAACAGCACCTAAAAATCCTGCAAGAAAACCTACCGAAAGGTCTATATGTCTTATTACTATTACTAGGGTCATACCCACAGCTAAAACTGCAATATAGCCGGTTTGGTTTATTAGATTACTGATATTTCTGGATGAGATAAATAAACCATTAGTAGCGATTGAAAAAGTCAGCATTATAAAAACCAGTGCTATATACATACCGTATTCACGAATATTTTGTTTTATTAAGCTTTGCGCTTCTTTTAAAAATTTCATAATCAAACCTCCTAACCTGTATGTAAAGTTGGTCTACCCAACTTTACATCAGCAATCAATGAAAATAAAGCAAGTCTCAGGAAGTGACCCTAGACAGACGCAGCTTTAGGAAACAGCTTTGTTCAAATGTGATTCTGTTCTATTATTAATTAGTTGCCATCTCCATAATTTTTTCCTGTGTAGCTTCGTCTATAGTCAGCTCTCCGGCAATCTTCCCTTCATTTACTACATATACTCTGTCACTCATTCCCAATACTTCCGGCAGCTCAGATGAAATCATTATTATACTCATACCCTGCTTGACAAGCTCATTCATAATGGTATATATTTCGAACTTTGCACCTACATCTATACCACGAGTAGGCTCATCCAAAATAAGAACATTGGGTTTTACAAACAGCCATTTGCCAAGAGAAACTTTTTGCTGATTACCACCGCTTAAATTTGAAACCTTCTGTTCTACGCTGGGAGCTTTTATATTCAAAGAGGCTTTGTAATCATATGCAACCTTAACTTCTTCATTTTTATTTATAACCCCATTTTGTGATAAGGTCTTTAAATTAGCAATAGTAATGTTTTGTTTAATATCATCAATTAATATAAGTCCGTTTCCTTTTCTATCTTCTGTTACATATGCAATGCCTGTTTTAATAGCATCCTGAGGATTTTTAAAGTTTTTCTTTTCTCCTTTTACAAACAAATCGCCTTTAATTTTGTAGCCCTTTGAATTGCCAAAGATGCTGAGAGCAAGCTCTGTTCGTCCTGCACCCATTAAACCGGCTATGCCTACTATTTCACCTTCTCTGACATTAAAGCTGATATCCTTTAGAATTTCTCTGCCGAGGTTAGGATCATATGCACTCCAGTTTTTTACTTCAAGTACCGTCTTACCAAATTTTATGTCGCTTCTTCTTGGATATATATTATCAATCTCCCGACCAACCATATTCTTTATTATTGTATTTTCAGATATTTCATTCTTAGCCGCACTTAATGAGCATATGGTCTGTCCATCACGCAGTACTGTAACATTATCAGCAATTGCAATAACTTCCTTAAGCTTATGTGAAATCATAATAGATGTTACGCCTTGTTTTTTAAGCTCTTTTAATAAATGCAGCAAATTCTCACTATCGTCCTCATTAAGAGCTGCGGTAGGTTCGTCCAGTATCAAAAGCTTTACATCCTTGCTTAATGCTTTAGCTATTTCAACTAGCTGCTGCTTACCCACTCCCAAATCTTTAATTTTTGAAGCAGGATTAACATCAAGCTTTACCTTTTTCAGCATTTCTCCCGCTTTTAAGATAGTTTCATTCCAATCTATCAGTCTGCCTTTTTTTACTTCGTGCCCTAAAAATATATTCTCATAAACGGTCATCTCCGGCACAAGTGCCAATTCCTGATAAATAATTGCTATACCTGTTTTTTCGCTATCACTGATTCCTGCAAACTTCTGCACTTTCCCATCAAAAACAATATCACCTGTATATTCACCAAAGGAGTACACTCCGCTAAGCACCTTCATAAGAGTAGATTTACCAGCTCCATTTTCTCCAACAAGACAATGAATCTCACCCTGTTCAATCTGAAAATTAACATTGTCTAAAGCCTTTACTCCCGGAAACTGCTTGGATATATTTCTCATTTCTAATAAATACTTATTCATATTTGAACTCGCTCCTCAATTAAGCATTAAAATTTAACGAGACAAGAATTATTTTCTATACTTATTAATTTTGAATAATAACATATTATACCATATAATTGAATAGTGATAGACTTGCTATCACTATTCAAAACATCAAACTTCAAATTATAAACTATTGTAAACCTGTGAAATCAGAAGCTGGATAATATCCAGAATCTATTAAAGCTGCTCTTACATTATCAACATTAACTACTATAACTTCTGTTTGCTTAGCTTTAACATCGATTTTGCCATTGTTGTATGAACCAGTTGTTTGTGGGTCTTTTCCGCCTAAAATACTTACTGCCATTTCTATAGAATCTTTAACAAGTGTACGAACGTCCTTAAATACTGTCATTGCTTGCTTTTCATCAATTATATATTGAACTGATGCTTTTTCAGCATCCTGACCTGTTACTGTGTAGCTTAATACTGCTGTATCAGTGGCAAAAGCATCAGCTATTGCACGAGCTGTACCATCATTAGGAGCTAGTATAAATACATTGCCTTTATCAGCAGCAGTAGCTGATGTTAAGTGAGCTTCTGCTTTATTTTTAGCTTCATTGAAATCCCAGTTTGTTGTAACCTGACCTATTATTTTACCCATTTCGTCACGTGAAAGCTTAGCTTTTCCTTGTAACGCAACAGCTTCGCTTGAATTCTTTATAGCGAATGTGCCGTCAGCTATTTTAGGCTGTAATATGTTCCATGCACCTTCAAAGAATAAGAATGCGTTATTATCTGATGCAGCACCTGCATACAGGTAAAGTGAATTTCCAGTGCCATGTGCTTTAGAAACCAAGTATTTAGCTTGTGCTTCACCAACAGCTATACTGTCAAATGTTACATAGAAATCAACAGCGTCAGTATCAGTTATTAATCTATCATAAGCTATAACCTTAATACCTTCTTTTTTAGCTGCTTCAATAGCTGCTGCTGCTGCTCCGCCATCATGTGGGCAAATGATTAATACTTTTATACCTTTTGCTATAAGAGCATCAACATTTTCTTTTTCTTTTGCTGATGAGCCTTGGCTGAATAATATTTCCACTGAATAATCAGTACCTTTTAAAGCTTCTTTAAATCTAGCTTCATCTTGAACCCATCTTGGTTCATCCTTAGTTGGCAACACTATACCAATATCTACCTTTTTTGCAGTTGTGCAAGCTGTCATTCCAACTATTAATGCTACAACCAACAATAATACAACGAGTTTTTTCATTTTTTTTCCTCCCCTAATTTTATTTCTATAAAGCTTAGTTAAATTATCACATAAAAAGCTTACTTTGTCTCTGTAGCTATTTACTTTAATCTATAACAATTTAGTCATAATAGCAAACACAAATATATTATAGTAATATTTTGCGACAAAAAAATATAGTATGTTAAGAATATTCTTAATATACTATAGATAACCAACTGGATAAATTTAATTTTGAAGTTGTTCCTCTATATATTTTAATCTCTATAAACCTCGTCCTTTAGTTGAAAACCATCTCTAAGCACTGTTTCATCAATATTATTTTTATCAACTGCTATAGGCTCTAGTACATAATACTTAACATTGTATTTCCCATCAAATATATAATCATTTACCTCTAGGGGCCGATTATTTACCAATCTTACTGCCATTGCAATAGCCGCCTCCGCCAGTTTTTCAATAGGCTTATAAATTGTCATAAGCTGTGTGCCTTCAACCACTCTCTGACATGCAGTCAAATCAGCATCCTGACCCAATACAATAACCTTACCAGTAAGCCTATGCTCAGATAATGCTTCAACTGCCCCCTCAGCCAGGCTGTCATTACCTGCAATTATCGCATCTATAGAAGTCTTTTTCTGAAGTGCTTCATCTACAACCTTAAAGGCATATTCCTTAAGCCAGTTTGCTGCCCACTCCTCTGCAATAATATTGATTTTGCCGCTATCGGTAAAAGGCTTTAATATCATGTCATAGCCCTGCTTTATCATTTTTGTATTATTGTCATTCTTAGCTCCATTAATAATCAAGAGATTTCCTGACTTCATGCTATTGGTCAGGGATTTTGCCATAAGCTCCCCTACCTTTACATTATCAAAGGTTATATATAAATCAACATTAGAATTAAAAACCAGTCTATCATAGGAAATGACAGGTATTCCCTGCTTCTTTGCCAATTCAACAGCATAAGCAGCCTTGTTGTAATCGTTAGGCACAATTATGAGTACATCTATCCCCTGTTCTATTAAATACCTAACCTGCTTTAATTGGTCTTGATCATCATTATTTGCATTTTGGACAATAATCTCAACCCCAGCTTCCTGAGCCTTTGCCATTAAAATATCTCTATCTTTAACCCATCTTTCCTCTTTTAAAGTTCCCAAGGAAAATCCGATCTTGATTTTATCATCATTAATAATAGCTGTCTGATTATTTGTAAAAGCACTTGACTCAGGCTTGTTGACAGCTTTAATAACAGAGAAAATTAACGAAAGCTGTATAAAAACAAGAATGAAAATTATAAAGACCTTGATAACCTTATTATTTATCAAAAAAATCACCTCGAAAGCTGTATATTTGCTCTGTATTCTGTGGGAGTCAAGCCTGTCAGCTTCTTAAATATTTTGCAGTAGTAATTGGGATCATTATATCCTATCTGATAACATACTTCCTTAATACTTATTGAAGTATTCTCCAGAAATCTCATTGACTTTTCTATCCTAAGCTCGGTAAGATAGTCCACAAAATTTTTACCTATGGCATCTTTAAAAATTTTGCTGAAATAATGGTAGCTCAAATTTACACTCTTTGCGGCATCATCCAGCGTAATATTTTTGTAGTAATTATTATCAAGATAATTTAGCACTTTCGGAATTATTCCATCAATTTCACTTTTCCTTTGGGCTTCCAGCTCGATTGCCAAATCTGAAAGGCAATTAATAAACTGACTTTCCAGATCACTCTTGTTGACCTTAAGAATACTCATTATATATGACTGCTTTGAAGTACTAAAATTGTCCAGATTATAGGGCAGCGATTTCTCAATAACAAACAGAAGCTCAATTAATTTTGATTTAATTTTATCTATATCCTCATTATAATTGCTTATCAGCCAAAGATATATTTCCTTAAAAACCTCTTTTGCTCCTCGTATATTGCCAGTTAATATTCTGTTGGAAAATGTATTTTCCTTATGCAGGGGATAAGTGTCGCAAGCACTATTTGATGGGACAAAATCTTCAAAATGCATAACTAAATCACTGTCTGGTAAAGATGCAGCTAAGTAAGCTTCGTTACAGGATTTGCTAAAATTATCCACATTATACATTCTTCCGATGCCAATTCTAAAGCTTATATTAGAGTTCATTTTGGCTTTTTCCATTATTTTTCTTGCTATCTGTATCGACTTGTTTCTTATCTCATAGCTATTGCTGTCTCCGTGTATAGGTATATAAGCTGTTATCCGATCCAGCAAAGGATTACCTATAAGACACGGACACATACGCTTAAGCTCCATACTGAAAATATCATACAGATTTTGCTTTTCCAAGCTGGATTTTAAGTTATCTTCTCTTATTTTACTCTCAAAGTTATCTAATAGAACAGTCATTGCATAGCCTTGTCTTAAATCCATATTGAAAATATCCTCATAAAACTCAATGTCATTTACTGTCCCAAGGTTATAAAGCTGATAAGAAATAAACTGCCCTTCAATAAAGGGTATAACCCTGTTTATTTTTTCCTTTAGCTCTAATTCCCTTAGTAACACCTTACGCTTGCTATTAATAGCATCCTTTAACTTATTGAGCGTATCTATGACCTTATTTTTACTTATTGGCTTAAGAATATACTCAAATACACCTAGGTTAATTGCATCCTTGGCATAGTCAAAAAAGTCATATGCTGTTAAAATAACAAACAATATATCCTTATTAGCATCCTGTATCTGCCTGATTGCTTCTATACCATTTATGCCCGGCATATGGATATCCATAAAAACTATATCCGGCTTCAGCTCCATAGCCTTTTCTATAGCCTCTCTGCCTGTGCTTGCAGTGCCGACAACATTAACATCCTTTACATTCTTAGATACTATCATACTTAAAGATTCCGATACCAAATATTCATCATCAGCAATCAATAGCTTTAACAATCTACACCACATCCTTGCAATCTGTTTTACTGAAACGAGGTAATCTCAAGGTAACCCTTGTTCCAAAATCCAACTTACTTTCAATACTTATCAGTTCATGGGAGTCTGTAATATTAAACAACAGCTTTAATCTTTGAATAACATTGCTTATTCCTATGCCTGTAATATGCTTTTTTAGGATACCGTCATTATTATCATCCAAGCACATCAAGGAATCTAAATGGCTTTCATCCATACCCATTCCATTGTCTATAACATCAATCACTATATATTGTTCGCCCAGCTTGACATTCAGGTGGATCTCTCCATTTCTTTCAAGGTTCTGCAAGCCATGAATAAACGCATTTTCCACAATAGGCTGGATTATAATTCGTGGAATCATAATATTCAGTGCCTCATTATCTATGTTATTATAAAACTCAATTCTGCTGCCGAAGCGGATTTTTAATATCTGCATATAGTTTTTTACATACTCAATTTCATCACGCAGCGGAACAAGCTCATTAATATTCTTAAGATTGTACCTGAAAAGCTGAGCAATATTTTCCATAAACTCAGAGGACTTGTCAGCACCCTCAATCATAGCCAATTGTGATGCCGCATTTAAGGTATTAAACAGAAAATGAGGATTAATCTGCGACTGTAAAAACTTAAGCTCAGCTTCCTTAAGCAGACTCATCATTTTCAGATTCTGCATTTCCTGCTCCTTAAGCTTTTTTTCAAACTCTGCTTGTCCCTTTAGTTCCTCAATATAATCCCTCACGCTATTTGCCATCTTAATAAAAGCACCAGCCAGTATATCAGTTTCGTCACCAGTATGTGTTTGAGTTATTTCTATATTAAAATCCCCTTCCGCTATTTTCTCCGCAGAAGATGAAAGCTCAGTAATAGGATTTGTGAGACGATAAGTTGATGCTACTGCTATATAAATATTTATAAGCACCGCAAATATTATTATTATAAGGTTAAAATAAGTAATCAGCCGCATACTTCTATTTA
>CALGKJ010000070.1 GCA_937930535.1 uncultured Clostridia bacterium | reverse complement strand
TCAATTACTAATAATACTAATTTTAATGTTCAC
Source organism: uncultured Clostridia bacterium (assembly GCA_937930535.1). Lineage (GTDB taxonomy): Bacteria > Bacillota > Clostridia > Lutisporales > Lutisporaceae > CALGKJ01. Next base: position 11,060 of record CALGKJ010000070.1, on the reverse strand, counting down.
TTGGCGCATGCTTATAGAAGCACTAACAAAATTAATAATTCTATAGAAGCATATTTAAATGCTAATCAATACTATAAGCTTTTTAAGAATGAATATATGCTGAATCTTAATTATGTTAATATTTCAGGTGCTTATAGATTGTTAAACGACAGCTACAACGCAATATACTATGTTAATGAGGCTATAAAGTATTTTGAAAGCATAAAGGATACCACAAAGCTTAACAATGCTAGGGTTGAAAAGATAATAACCATGTTTTACTTTAATGTGGACTTTAACTTGATAATAGATACTATTAATGTAATGATTAACTCAAAGGTTATAGAACCTGTGGCTAAGGGTGAATTATTAACAATTCTTGCATCTATTGAGCTCAGAAATAAAAATTATGAAAAAGCTCTGGATTTATTTAAACAAGCTGAGCCTCTGCTTAAGTTCAGCACGGACTCAGACATGTATATACTAATATACTATGGAATGAGTAAAATCTATGAGCATTGGTCTGACTCCGAAAACCTTTTACTATATAGGTTAAAAATTCAGGAAGCAGTAAAAACCAAACCATGCTATAATGCATATCTGGAAGCATTCGAAGATAAGCAGCAATCTGCTTAATAAAATATAGAATCTATATTAATCATGAAGCATAATAAAAAACTCACTTATGCAAAACACAAGTGAGTTTTTTTATTTCTCTTTTTGCTTATTCAAATTTAATAGATTTTATTATGTTATTCAGCTCATCATATTCTTCATCGCTTGAATAAGTAAATGTAAAAACTAATGCATATTTATCAACAATCGCCGCATAGCTTTTTTGACTTACATGAAATTCTCCTGAGGTAATAGAGCCTTCTAATACAGAAAAATTTTTACTGCCTATTTTCTCATCATATATCTCTTTGGAAAATTCATAGGGAAGTTGGGCAGCAATCAATGAGTCTTTAACTGCTTGTAAATACTCGTACCCCTTCTTGGCCTTAAAGCCTGTGGTAATTTTGTCCACCATGCAAATAAAGCTTGGATTAAATCCCGGCTGACCCATTACTGGATATTTAAAAGCGGCTATTAGTGTCAGTTTTTTTTCTTCAGATAAATCTATATCATTTTTCTTTGTGCTATTTCTATTAAGCTTATCAAACTGAAGTATCCAATCCTCCGGCATCTCCATTGTCATATTGAAGTATTTGTTACTATATGTATTATTCTCTATTGTCCCAAAGTCTATAGCTTTTGAATTTATTAAGGAACAGCTTGTCAGCAGCAGCATTGCTGTAAGGATTATTAGTACTACCTTTAGGTTTTTCAATATATTACCCCCAATTAAATTGATATATCTATATATATTCTCACCGATACTTTTTAGTTCTTTTTAATGGTATCAGAATTTCAGTGCATACTCAACATAAATTTATTAAAAATTTTGTTAAAAATTCGAGTATTTTATTATTAACTATTTTTCAAGCTCTCTGCTATATATTCTATAAAAAAGCAAATATCCAAGTTGAAAATAACCTGAATATTTGCTTTCCATATATTATATTAAATTACAATTACTACGAGTTTTTGAATCCTATGAACTCTTTGGTCCTATGAATTCTATGTCTGCTACTAGATTTCTTGAACTTTTTGGTCCTATGAACTCTATGTCTGCTACTAGATTTCTTGAACTCTTTGGTCCTATGAACTCTATGTCTGCCACTAGATTTCTTGAACTCTTTGGTCCTATGAACTCTATGTCTGCTACTAGATTTCTTGAACTCTTTGGTCCTATGAACTCTATGTCTGCTACTAGATTTCTTGAGCTTTTTGGTCCTATGAACTCTATGTCTGCTACCCTATTTTGGAAATTTGCAATACTTGCAGCTTCGACTTCATTACTTGACTGAACACCAAAGCTTAGACTGACGATGCTAAAATTTAGCATGATCCCCATACATACCACTAATACTACAGCAAATACTCTTTTAACTTTGCACATTGTATCGCCCTCCTATAGTAACATTTAATTACTTAAAAGTATACCACTATTTACTATAAGTGTCAATAAGTATAATAATAAAATATTTGTATATACTAACTAATATGATATAATATTATTGAGTGTTTATACGATAGGGGGGAATGAAATTTGCTAACATTAGGACAAAAGATTAAATCAGCCAGAAAAGAGCTGGGTCTAACACAGGCTGAGCTTGTTGGTGACAGAATAACTAGAAATCAATTAAGCTTAATTGAGAACGGTATTAATAATCCATCAATACCTACACTAGAATTCCTTGCCGAAAGACTTGGCAGACCAGTTTCATATTTTTTATCTGACGATGATTTTTTAAAGCATGAATGTATAAGTTTAATAACAAAATGTGAACACTTCAATGAACGTGGGGATTATCATCCTACCGTTAATAACTTAGAGAATTTCTTATCAAGTATAGAGCCCGAGGAGTTTACCTATGGTGATTTATTGGGTAAGATATATGCTCTTCTAGGTGAAGCATATAATAAAATAGGTGATAAGAGAGCCGAGGAGTATTTACTTAAGAGTATTGACTATCTCGATTATAAGGAGCATACTATTTATCTATGCAAGGCATATAAAAACCTAGGGAATGTTTCTACTGTTGAAAAAACTGATGACAGTGATCGCATGGCTGAAGAATACTATTCTAAGGCAAATGAAGTATTATCAAACATTACTCTTGATAATATAGTATTAAAGTTGAATGTGACTTATAATTTGGCACAAACTCAAGCTAAATTGAATAAGTATGAAAATTTAGTGCCTTTAATACACGAAATTCTTCAATATTCACAGAAATATAAAATTTATCATAATTTTGGTGAATTTAAAATGCTGTTAGCTAATGCACATGCTCAGTATGCAAACTACAAAGATGCTGTAGCCTGCATTTTAAAGGCAATAGAGTATTTCACTTTTACATCTCAAGATACTTCAAGAAACATGTGCTATACTAACCTTGGTGTTTATTACAGGCTTGCTAAGGATTATCAAAACTCGCTAAAGTATTTAGATTTATCTATTAGTTACTTCAAAGCTACCGATAACCATAAGCCTTTAACAAATGCAAAGGCAGAAAAAATTAAAACCTTATTCTTTGCAGCAAATAATTCAGATCAGATTAAAGAATTGATTGGTGAAATATTCGGTTCAATTAACGAAAAGCAAATTAATAAAGCAGATTTACTTACAATATTAGCTATAATTAATTTGGAGAATGGTGAGATAGATGATTCACTAAACTTATTTACTAATGCAGAAGAGCTTTTTGCCGATAAGCATGACTCAGAGTTTATTCCCTATATTAATCTAGGACTTAGCAAAATTTATAAGCATATAGGCGAATGGGAAAGAGCTTATCAATACCTTACAAAGGTAAACGATTCAAAATTTGAAATTAAACGTAAAATTAATTTTGAATAGCTTAAAATCTAAATATCTTATAGATAAAATATTGTATTAAAAAAATAGAGATTCGGTATATATACCGAATCTCTATTTTTTTAAGAAGCAGTGCCTCGCTTATTTTTTTGATTTTTTCGCGTCTGTTTTTTGGCTGGCTTTTTTGTTCCTGGCTCCAGCAAAACCATAGTTGGCTCTTTATGCTCTGTTATCGCTTCCCTTGTTATGATGCATTTGTCTATATCATCTCTTGAAGGTATGTCATACATAACATTAAGCATTACCTCTTCGAATATTGCACGCAAACCTCTTGCGCCGGTTTTTCTATCTAATGCCTTTTGAGCAATTTCTTCAATAGCTTCATTTTCAAACTCCAAGTCTACATTATCTAGCTCAAGAAGCTTCTGATATTGCTTTACCAAGGCATTTCTTGGCTCTGTAAGTATTTGCATAAGCGCCTTCTTATCTAAAGAATCAAGTGTCACCAAAATTGGCAGTCTTCCTACAAATTCAGGTATAAGACCAAACTTAAGCAAGTCCTCGGGCATCATTTTTCTGAGAATGTGCCCTATCTCAATCTGATTTTTTGACTGGATATCAGCCACAAAGCCTAATGATTTCTTTCCGGTTCTATTCATGATTATTTTATCCAAGCCATCAAAAGCACCACCACAAATAAATAATATATTGGTAGTATCTATTTGGATAAACTCTTGATGTGGATGTTTTCTTCCTCCTTGGGGAGGAACGCTTGCAACAGTACCTTCCAGTATCTTAAGCAAAGCCTGCTGAACACCTTCACCTGACACATCTCTGGTTATTGAAGGGTTTTCAGATTTTCTTGCTATTTTATCCACTTCGTCTATATACACAATACCTTTTTGGGCTCTCTCAATGTCATAATCAGCGCTCTGAATAAGCTTTAAAAGAATGTTTTCTACATCCTCTCCAACATACCCCGCCTCAGTCAGCGAGGTTGCATCAGCAATAGCAAAAGGTACATTAAGCATCTTTGCTAAAGTCTGTGCAAGCAGCGTTTTTCCAGATCCTGTAGGTCCTATAAGCACTATATTACTCTTTTGAAGTTCTACATCATCTATTTTAGAATTAGAATTTATTCTTTTATAATGATTGTATACAGCAACTGCCAGAGACTTTTTAGCATCATCCTGTCCGATTACATATTGATCAAGAAATTCCTTGATTTGCAGAGGTTTTGGCACATCCTGCAATTCTACATCAACATCGTCATCAAATTCTTCATCAATAATTTCCTGACACAGCTCTATGCACTCGTCGCATATATATACACCTGGTCCTGCTATAAGACGTCTTACTTGATCCTGGTTCTTTCCGCAAAACGAACACTTTAGCTGCTTTTTATCATCAAATTTAGCCATTATTACACCTCTCTATCCTCTTTTGGCTAATATTGCGTCTATTAATCCGTAATTTTTGGCCTCCTCTGCTGACATAAAGTAATCTCTTTCGACATCCTTCTCAAGTTTTTCTAAAGGCTGTCCTGTTCTCTCACTTAGTATCTGATTAATAATTTTTTTGGTTTTTATTAGCCTTTCTGCATGTATTATAACATCTGTAGCCTGACCTTTTGCTCCTCCTAATGGCTGATGTATCATTATCTCACTGTTAGGAAGTGCAAATCTCTTTCCTTTTGCTCCAGCAGCTAACAGAAAAGCACCCATGCTGGCAGCCATGCCTATACATATTGTAGAAACATCAGGCTTAATAAACTGCATAGTATCATAAATTGCCATTCCTGAGGTTATTGATCCTCCAGGGCTGTTAATATATAAGCTTATGTCTTTGTCAGGATCTTCTGATTCCAAAAACAATAGCTGTGCTACTACCAAGCTGGCTGTAACATCATTTACCTCTTCACCTAAGAATACTATTCTATCCTTCAGAAGTCTTGAATAGATGTCATAAGATCGCTCTCCCTTATTAGTTTGTTCAACAACAATAGGCACTAAACTCATAAGTATCCTCCTTCAACTGTATAGTAACATACTTTACTAACATTTATTGTTCAAGCTATAATCCTCACAAAGAGATTAGCAACTCTTAAAGAAAAGTATTTTGAGTTTTAGAGTTGCTAATCTATAAACAGGGCACTTACAAAATTATTTTGCTTCTACACTGCTTTCTACTAGTAGGTCTATCGTTTTTTGTACAGCTATTCCGTCTTTTATGCTGTTTATATCTTCTTCTCTCAATGCTTTTTTGAAGTTTTCCAACTCTTGATTATACATTTTAGCTGTCTTTTCTAATTCTTCATTTAGTTCATCATCTGATACAACAACATTTTCAAGCTTTGCAATTTCTTCAAGAACTAGCTGACTCTTAACTCTATTTAAAGCCATTGGCTTATAAACTTCTCTAAGTTCGTCAACATTTTTGTTCATGTATTTCATATATGTTTCAAGGTTAAGTCCTTGATGTCTTAATTGATAATCAAAATCCCTAAGCATTAGATTAACTTGAGAATTCACCATAACTTCCGGTATATCAACCTCAGCGTTTTCAACTGCTTTATTAATAACCTCGTCTTCAAACTGCTGCTTCATCAGTCTGCCAGCTTCTTCTTCTTTTTTTGCTCTGATATCAGCCTTTAGCTCATCTAGTGTATCAAATTCGCTTACATCCTTTGCAAATTCGTCATCAAGCTCAACCATTTGCTTTTCTCTGATTTCTTTTACTACAACCTTAAATACCGCTGGTTTGCCGGCAAGCTCTTCACTTCTATAGTTTTCTGGGAAGCTTACGTTTACGTCTATTTCATTTCCGATTTCTGCTCCTACCAACTGCTCTTCAAAACCAGGTATAAACTGTCCTGAACCTATTTCCAGCTTATGATTCTCACCTGTGCCGCCTTCGAACTGAACATCATCTACAAAGCCTTTGAAGTCAATTGTAGTTGTGTCGCCCATTTTAATAGGTCTGTCTGTTACTTCTACTATTCTTGCATTTTTTTCTCTCATAGCTTGAAGCTCTTTATTTATATCTTCATCAGTTACATTATACTCTTTTTTTACTGCTTCTATTCCCTTATACTGACCTAATTTTACTTCTGGCTTAACTGTTACTTCTGCTTTGAAAACTAAGCCTTTGGATGATTCAATTTCTACTATATCAATGTCTGGTCTGTCAACAGGCTCTAAATTAAGCTCTTTTACAGCCTCATCATATGCTGGCGGACAAACTTCATTTATAGCATCTTCATAAAATACAGCTTCGCCATAGAACTTTTCTATTATTTTTCTTGGTGCCTTTCCTTTTCTAAAGCCAGGTATATTAAATTTCTTTACATTTTTAAGATACGATTTCATCATACCTTGCTCTAGCTTCTCTGGAGACACTGTAATTTCTAGGGTTGCAATATTATTCTCTAATTTCTCAAGTTTCGAGTTCATTTGTATCCTCCTTAAAATATGTAATACTTATATAATAATAAATAACCACATGCACGCATGTGCTTTTTTTATTTTAGAATTATGAAGTATAAGCTCTATATATTAATCGACTTTATTTGAATTATTGCCACAGAATGCTGAACTTTAAGCAAAATCTAAAATATTAATTAAATTAATCCTTTTGCTGCATATAAGCAATAATTGAGCAACTAAAGTTGAGCATAGCCGAAAGCGCACATCATTTATCTTGGTTCAGAGTGCGCTTTCTAATACCCTATATTATAACATATTTTATTGCATTATCAACAAGTTTTTGCAATTTGGGAGCGTTTATAAGTATATTATTATCCTTTATAAAGCTGAATTTTCAAGAATCATACAATTCCAAACTTGTAATATGGCATTATTTTTCAATTTTGTGCGTCAGATGTATTTTATTTTACACATGCATGTTTTACAGTCAATGACAAGCTCTCACAGTTCATAACCGCTTCTGCTCCTATAGGAATTGTAATATTCGGCTTGCAATGTCCCGCCATGTATCCCATTAGTACAGGCTTGCAGCATTTTATTATTATATCCTTTATCACCTGCTGTAAGCTTAGACTGCTGGATTCATTTGAGGCATGACAGTCGGTAAAGCTGCATAATATTATTCCATTAGCATCCCTCAGTTTGCCTGCAAGTCTAAGCTGTGTAAGCATGCGATCTATTTTATAAGGTTCTTCCCCTATATCTTCAAGAAACAATAAGCAGTTTTTTGTATCAATCTCATAGGGTGTTCCAATAGTTGAACAAATCATTGCAAGATTTCCTCCAATCAGCTTTCCTCTCGCCTTACCCTTAGTTAAGGATTTTATTGGAAATCCCATTGGGTTTACAATTTCTATGCATTCATTTTTACTTTCCAACATTTTTATTAAATACTGAATACTTTGGCTTTCAGCAGAATCCACAAAATCTGATGCAAGCATGGGTCCGTGAAAGGTTAATAGCCCTGCTTTCTGGTGTATGGCTATATGCAGAGCTGTTATATCACTATACCCGATAAATATCTTGGGGTTTTTGCGTATTACACTGTAGTCGATTTTATCTAATATTCGAGGAGTTCCGTAGCCTCCTCTGATGCATATAATAGCATCTATATCCTTACTTTTAAACATCTCGTTAATATCGCCGGCTCTTAAATTATCCTCTCCTGCAAGATATCCCCTGCTTGCATAAATGCTTTTTCCCTCTTTTATTTGGTAACCCAAGGCTTTAGCAAATTCAACTGCTTGCCTTGTTTTTATTTCCCCAGCCGAGCTTGCTGGAGCAATTATTCCTATTGTGCTGCCAGGCTTTATTTTTCCGGGTATTATCAAGCTTTTCACAAAATCACCCCTATATATGAATACATAGCTCAAAAGTTTAGAAGGGAAGCAATAATTAGCCTATGAATTAGTTAAGTTTTAGAGTTGGTTATCTATAAAGAGAAACAACTACAAAATTAAATATATCCAGTTGTTTCTCACAAATAGATTAGCAACTCTTAACGAAAAGCATTTTGAGTTTTAGAGTTGCTAATCTATAATATACTATGTATCGAAAACCCCAATAATTCTATATATAAATTTTGCTTATATACAAAAAGTCCGATACCAGTAGGTAACGAACCTTTATATTACATCTATCTTTTTTTCATATATAGCGTAATTTCATCTCTGTTATGAAAGAGCTGCTTTGCACCTAATATATCAAATTTCTCTGAATATATATTTTTAACACCCTTGATTGTTCTTCCAATTTTGCTATTCATCAGCTTTACTGTAACAACGGCTATTCCGTCTGCCTTTAATGCATCTGAGCATTCCACTGCCATTTTTGCTGTATTTATTGGATTCCAGCTGATATCTGAGGTCAGCATATCAAAGCTGCATGACGACAGCTTTACATCAGAAACATTACCCTTGATAAAGCTGAGATTTTCGTTTTCAAGCAGTCTTTGATCCATATCTCCTGTATCAACAGCAGTTACAGCAATGCCATAATCAAGCAGCACTGAGGTCCAGCCTCCAGGAGCAGCTCCTAAATCCAAAGCACTGCCTATTACTGTCATATTAATATCAAATACGTATATTGCCTCCATCAGCTTAAACTTTGCTCTTGAAATATCATTATCGTCTTTTTTGTAGTGTATCATGCCTCCGCTCCAGCTAGAAAGATTGCTGGAGACATCACTTATTCCAATATAGCATTTATCATTAGCAGCCAGTATTGATATTACTTTATCCGGCTCTTTTATTACTGGAACCGCACAATATTTTTCGCTTATATACTCGTCTATGAAGCGTTTAATCTCTAAGGGACTATTTATTAAAGCTGCATTAGCTTTTCTTATCTGAACAGCCACTTTAAAGCCCTTTAGTATCTGACTGTCATAGCTGTCAATTGTTTGGATGATATCCCTTGGTGCAACCTCTCCATTGGTGCTTATAATATAGTCTACAGTATTTATATGTCGTACAAAAACGGGTTTGTTTTGCACAACAATTCTGTTAAATTCATGTTTATCTAAGGCTGGTTCCAGAACAATCATTCCATTCCCTAAATTCCCCACGGCCTTTAATCCCTTATCCAGTAACCTTAACTCGTCTAAAGCTTGATTTGTATAATTTAGAGAAGATGTTGCTATAAGTAAATTTGATTTAATCATATGTATTCTCCTTCTATAGCTGCTTAAAGCCTTTCACGCTCAAACCCTAAAAATTTTGTGCCTTGGTGCGTTAAAATACCAGTGTCACCTTCTGTATGGATTCCTGCAAATTGTCCGCTGACGGCAAATTCGATCCTTTCGCCGTCTGTAAGCTCAAAGGTTAAATAATGGCTTGTATGAGCTGACATATTACCGCTGCCTCCCCATGTATGAGCTCTCTTCCCTATAATCATTGCAGGTTCAGACTTTTGAGGCAGCTTGCTGTTTCTTACAAACTCACCCATTCCTTTGACAAATACGGTTACAAAGCCCATTATGACAATTGCAAATACAACAAAAACAATAAGAGGCAATGCACTAAACATAAAACTGCTAAATGGACTATTAAACATTTTTATCACCCTCCAAGATACTATAATTATGGTATATAAATAATATACTACAGTCTTTATATTCAATCTATTACTTTTAGGTATCGTATGCGCGACGATGCAAAATCCTTATCACTCTTTACATAGTATTATGTATATATTCAATAATAACATTTTACTTTATAATATCATATTATTCCACAAAATAATGCCTCGTAGTATAACTTAGTATATTACGAGGCACTATTTTTATTTTTATATAATTATCTTGTTGTTTGAGGAGTCATAGTTCTTACCATGTCATTTAACTCATTTGTAAGGTTAGCACCTGGGTTGCCATTTCTCATTCTGTCTCCAACTGTTCTTAATCTGTTTATAAAGTTTTCGTTTTCACTTACATAAACAACGTTTACATACTGATTTGTGCTTCTGATTCTGTCTGCAACTTCTCTTTTTATTCTTGTAAGATCAGCAGCACGGTTATTATTTGAGTCTATTCCTACATAACAAGTGTTTCCTGTTACAACAACTGTTGCATCTTGTACTCCTGGTACTGCTTCACAAGTTCTTTCCAAGGTTTCATTATTATTTGCAAGTGGTGTTCCCATTCCAAATAAATTAACTCCTGTTTGATTATTACCTACGCCATATCCACCTGCTCCTGTAGTACCCGCTCCAGTTGTGCCTGCTCCTGTATTACCCATTCCTGGTCCTGGATTACCTAGTCCTGTGTTGCCTGGTCTTGTGCCCATTCCTGTTCCTGTATTGCCAAACCCTGTGTTGTTTATAGTTCTGTTATTAGCTAAGTTGTTATCATTTCCTAAATTTGTATCGTAACCAGTTACATTGCCGTAGTCACCTGGTAAAGTAGGAAATCCCGGATAATCTCTATTATTTGTGCCTAGATTGTTTCTTCTGTTGTTAGCTCCGTAGTTTGCTCCAGTTCCGCCAACGCCTTGTTGTCTTCCCATATTGGCATTATTATTACCCTGGTTAGTGCCAATATTATTTCTTGTTGTATCAAAACCATTCTCATTAGTATACATTGGTCTTCTAGCAGCACATGCGGAAAGCATAAGTGCAAATGCTAAGGTAAGTGCTAATATGATTGTAGTCTTTTTCTTCATTTTGTTTTCCTC
>CALGKJ010000069.1 GCA_937930535.1 uncultured Clostridia bacterium | reverse complement strand
ATCAATCGTTAACTGTTCAACACAATAGCCTAATAATTCACCATAGTCCGACGATGCTATTGAATATAAGCCATCATATTGATTATCTTCACCACAAACGTCAAACATTAAAGTGCTATCATTAGTATCAAATTCTTGTATTACAATATCTTCATTACCCTGCTCATTTTCTTTAAGAACTCTGATAAATAATGTCATATTATTTGGATTACTTTTACACGACATATTTCTTAGCTTTGTATATACTTGTTTGAGCTTTTCCATATGTTCACTACCATAATGAATTCTTATATCTGTAGCTACTATTTCAAAGTCTGTCTGTAGAATAATATCCCTTACTGTTATCATACAAGTACACCTCATTCTTTAATGTGTCTTTTCGAAAATTTCCCACAATATTTCACCACTTTTTGTTTTATTACCTAAAAGTCTATATACACCCCCTGCTCCCTTGACTTTGACCTCATACATAAATCCTTTTATTCCATTTCCACTTAGTTTTTTTATACCATTTGTTCCTTGCTTCCCTGCATATTTTGTAATAGATTTGAAAAACTTTTTTGCTACAGCTTCATCAACTTCCTTACCCATTTGCTTTAGGGCCTTTTTAGAAATCATTTTTATTGCGTCATCAGGAGAAGGTGAAAGCATGCCAATGATAAACATGGATGCATTCAATACTGTCTTTTCACTTATAGAAATACTACTATCAAACTTTTGTACTTGTGTTAGCCAATAGTCTCTCTCAAGAGTATCAAAACTTCCACCTAAAAACCAAGCGAACTCATTTGCAGCAGCTTCAGTCCATTGCTTTATAGTATCAAAAGCTGCTCCTAGTCCACTATCTACCTTTTCCCTAATACGCGCTGCTTCTTTTTGAATTGCATCTTTATCTCCCTGATTATCCGCTAAATGCCAAGCCAGTGTCAACTGTAATAGTATAGTTTGAACTTGAGCACTATATTTTTCATCGCCTTCTCGCCAATGACCTGTCGGGTCAATAAAATTCACTGGATTTCCACTACAATAAGTGTATAAATTCAAGCTCAATGGGTCTTCTGCCTTACCCCTGTAGCTATCCTCACTAATAAACCTACCAATACTTGGGTCATAGTACCTAGCCCTAAGATAAATCGTCCCAGTTTCCTTATCAAAGTACTCTCCACAATACCTAAATGGATTATTATCAGCTGAATCAATATTCTTCTCTACACCAAATGCATCATAGTCATAGTTCTTTATAACATTACCAGAAATGTCTGTCAACTGTTCCACGTCGCCATGTGCATTGTACATGTAGAAATTCTTTGTGCCTGCTCTGTCAGAATATAAGAGGTTTATCCCTCTGATATATTTGCTGCTGACATTGCCTGTTTCATCCAGCTCCAGCACCATTTGATCTCCATCCCATACATGGGCTGTGGTTATTCCGTTTACTGTTTTGGAGGTTCTTAGTCCATTGCCGTTATAGGTATAGCTGATGGTCATATCCGATACTATAGCTTTTGACAGCCTGTTAAGTCCGTCGTATTCATATGCTTCCGCTAGACTATCTTCTGTTTCTCCCATAACATATGCTTTGTATGATGCTTTATCATCCATACTTACTGGTCTGATTATTTCACTTGTCTTAAAGGTTTGATTTCCGTTGTTGTCATAGTAATAGCATGTCGTGTCGGTTATACTGTTTGCTACCTTTTCTTCTTTTATGAGTCTGTTGTTCTTATCATATATATAGCGTGTAGTTGTTGTACCTGTAGGTGAAGCCGCCGTCATACGCGCTCTATTACTATAGTCATCAAACCAGTAGCTTATGGTGCTATTATCGGCTAATCTTTCATTTTTCAGCCTTCCCAGCCCATCATATGTATAGTATGTTGTGCCTGCGTCATCTGTTTTTGAAGCTTTATTCCCGTCTAAATAGTACAAATAGCTGAAAGTAGATATTGCTTGTGTTTCTTGCTTATTAATCAGCGATACTACTTTATTGGCATAATTGTATTGATACTCTGTGCTGTTACCGTTTGCATAGCTTAAACTTTTTCTGTTGCCGTTTTCATCATATGTATAGGTTGCTGCTAAGCTATTACCTTCCATTACATGCTCAAGCCTATTCATTTTGTCATATTCGTAGCTTGTATTGCTTACCAACGCTCCATTCTGGGTTATTATATTGGTCTTTCTGTTATTGGCAGCATCGTAGGTATATTCTTTAACTATACCATTTGATTCAGCTTCCTTCTGAAGTCTTCCCAAGTCGTCATAAGCATAGTTGGTAGTTAAGTTTCCGCTGCTCATTGACTTTCTGTTTCCTGTTAGTGTATATGCATACTGTGTAAGCACATTTGCACTGCTGTCTGCACAAGATACTTCCTGCCTTAGAAGTCTGTTCATTATGTCATAAGTCATTGTATGGACGTTTCCGTTCCTGTCTATCTTACCCTTCAAGTCACCATTTATATCATACTCATAGTGCTCTATTTTTCCAAGTGCATCAGTCATCTTAACTAACTTATTGAATTGGTCATACTCATACTTAGTAACTGAATAATTATTGTCACTAGCAGATGGTATGACGCTATCAAGTCCGTTTATAGTAATCGGAGCAGATAGTCCAGTGTACATCCTTACTTTGTTGCCTACTTTATCATAGTAGTACTGAGTATAGTTTACAGCATATTCATTATCAAAGGTGGCAACTTCAATAAGCATATTTCTGTTATTATATTTGTAATCAATCCTGTTAAAGCTATATGGATCTCCGGCTCTGTTATTCGAAGTTCTTTCTCTTGTTATATTTGAGTTTCTATCATAGTACTTCTTTGTTACTGTGTATTGTATCGCTCCGTTTCTTAACTCAAAGGGGATATTTTGTTTAATCAGTCTGCCTAAAGCATCATATTCGTAGGATGTTGAATACCTGTTAGACTCTTTACTTCCTTTTATATCTGTAAAATTCTTCAACCTTCCTAAGGCATCATATTCATTGATTATGTAGTCACCTTTTATGTTGTACTGCTTTGTCACTTTCCCTTCGTAGTTATATTCATATTTCGCTGTATAAGGCTCTGTCCAGCCCTCTGCATTAGCCCTTGCTGATTTTTCTTCAATCTTGTTCCCAGCATAGTCATACTTAAAGATGTCAAAATATTCTTCGCCGCCAGTTATTCTACCCTGCTTTTCAATTTGTCCGTACTTGTCCATATATGCAGTAGTAGTAATTGAAGGTGATTCTATATCCCCATGTACTGTTTTTGATATTTTGTGATACTTTCCATTGTCTGCTGCTTCTTCATACAAAGTAGTTTCTGCGTATACTATTTGGTTTGCGTTATTTCTTATTTCATTCCCTTTAACCCTACCGGCTGCATCGTAGAAGATTACTGTAGTTCTGTTGTCATTATCTCCATAGTTTATTTTAGTATTTAATCTTAGCTTTCCATCATACAAATAGCTTTCCAGCAGCTTTCCTGTAATCATATCTGTTACTTGAATTATATTACCTAAGCCGTTATATGCTATTTTTATTCTGTTCGCATTTTCATTTGTATGGGTCAGACTGTTTTCACTGTCATTATAGCTGTAGCTCTTAGTTGAGTTATCGGGAAGCTTCTCAACAAGTATCCTTCCTAGCTTATCAAAAGTATAGTTATATATGTTGCCCATACCGTCATGCTTTTCTATTACATTGCCATACCAATCATATTTATAGATTTCATCTACTGTTCCAGTATTATTTCCTGCCTTCGGGTCAATTAGGACACCATCTGCGTTTATTACATTCTCAACCATTACTTTTGTCAAATATAGCCCATTAAACTGTCCGTTTCTGCTTGTTATGTTATCATTATAGCTGTATTTCTGACTGATATAGTTTACCCAGTCGTCTAAGTAGTTTCTATTTTCAATTATATTTCCAAAGCTATCATAAAGTAATCTTGACTCCTTCTTTTTAATGTTATTCTCATACACTCTAACCCATTCAACACTTTTGCCATCTGAATAAGGAACAAATTCTTCTTTGATGGTTGTGCTGGCATTTGCTTTATACTCCTTTGAAGTTAGATAGTGAAATGCAGCGTTGTAAGTCATAGTTGTTTTGTGTTCATTATTATTAGGCATGTTATTGGAGTCTCTTTGGTTTTTTTCATTCCAGTAGCCTACCAGATTGCCAAACCTCCCAGAGTCATAAGCATAGTTTTTAGCTGTCTCAATGTATTGTCCTGTACCCTTATTATAGACTCTGTTAACTTCCTTGGTTAACAGTTTATTTGTATCATAGGTATAAATGCTGCTGTTAGTTAGTATTGTTCCTTTTTCTTTTCTGTCTTCTCTTATCTTTAGATGGCTATTATTAAAGGTATATGTAGTTTTTGTTAGGTCAGCATCTACTACATCCGTTGAGTATTCATAGTTAGAAGGTAGGTTTTGTGGATCGTTATAATTTGGGTATCCGCTATAATCTCCTACATAGCTAAATGTCTGCTTGTTAAACACTGTGCCCTTATCTATGTCTTCACGGGTTTTTATTCTAAAGTAACCCCTTGAACCTTGATTTCCCAGGTTGCCCGTTGCTTGCGCATAGGTGTATTTAGAGGCTGCTTTTGTTGGATATATTATTTCCTCAAGATTTACAAAGTGATTTACAGTATCTCTATAGCTCTTGCTCAATAATGAAAAATTAGCTGAATTGATTCTGTAGTTAAAAACAGTTTCCCTATTCATTTGATCTATTCTCTTTGCAAGCTTATATTCTCCAGAGTATCCACTGATAGGCTCAATTATATATTGTACTTTTGAGTTATCAGGTGTGGTTATTACGACTTTCTTCCCTGTGCTCGTGTTTTCATAGGATATATTTATTACCCTATTAACTGTATCAGTTATTTTACTTATATGAGCTACTCCATTAATAATAGTGTGTTCAAACTTTATTGTATTGCCGAATCTATCCTGAATAGCGAGCAATCTTCCATCATCAGCAAAATATTCCTTTTTTCCATCCTTATAGAAGAGAATATACCTTGAACTTTTAACACCATTTGAGTAACTACCGTTATCGTTTTCAAGCCTTATATCATTTAATGAGTACTTTTCCAGGTTAGAGTCACCTACTGTTGGCGTAATATTTATCTTATATAGATTACCATTTGCCGATTTTAAGTAGTTTGCACCGTCAAGCTGCTCTATCCTCGAAAATGCAAAAGACCAGCCTGAACCTAGGCTGTTGTATTTTTCGTCTGTTGTCGTTGTATTTACCCTATTATAATAATTCACATCAGAACAGTATGTTTCAACGCTAGCAGATAACTCAATGTATACATCACCGGTTTTCACTTTAGCTATTCCGCTTAGGTATCCGCTATATATATGTCTATAATCTATATGGCGACTGAAATCTAACCTTCCATAATACATTCTTGATGGTGTATAAATATATCCTGTATCTCTAGTAATCCGCTCCCCTTTAAATGGGATGTAACCACTAAATCCATCAGCATTTATATAATAATACTGGGCTGGCGGAAAATTTGTAGTCTTACAAAATTCAGTCCAAGGGTTAGTAAAACCATAGTAATGCCTATTTGCAACCGTGGCTCTTTCAAAATATTTTGTTGTGGCTACACTTTCGTATCTAGTATCATAGTGTATCTTCAGTTCAAGTAGAAGTTGCTTTAGTGACGGTTTCCCTGCAACGATTTTATGTATAATTATGGTTATAAAGGAAGGGTTTTACCGATAAATGTAGAATTATAGTAACTTAATCATTGTAAGAACTTACTATAAAGAATTAAAATAAACATAGCAAATAAAGTTAGATTTTTTTATTAATAAGTTTTAAAGAGAGATGAACAATGGATAATAGTAGTCTGGTTGTTACACCGCAAAATATTGTAGCAAGTGACCTCACAAAATTTGAACAATTTCTACAGGTATTAGAACTCCCTACCGAAAATATTGTAGCTGCCCCAGAAGAAAGAAGAAGAATTATGAATGCATTACCAGAGTTTATAAATTCTTTGCCATATGAGGTAAAGAAAGATGCAAGATACTTATCAAAGTTTATTGCAGGATCAGCAATAGGTCTTTTTGATGCTGCTTTAAATTATGTTTGGAATGAAGTAGTAGTAAGTCTTAGACATAAAATAGTAGTATATGGTCTTGATATTTTTTTTGATTCAGCAGTAGGGGAAAAGCTTAGGGAACACTATCAAAAAGAAGAAGACCTAGCTGGACTAAAAGACCAAACATTATTAGATACATGTAGAAAACTAGAAATAATATCAGATATAGTACATAAGAAGTTATCTCATATACTTACAATGAGAAACAATATAGGATCATCACACCCAAATAACTATTTAATAAACTCATATGAATTACTTGGATGGTTGCAAACTTGTATTACAGAAGTATTAAGTGACGAACCTTCCAAAGCTGCTATTACAGTGAAATCTATAGTTGATAATTTGAAAAGAACAGATAAATCTCTTTCTAAAGAGGTTGTGGATACTTTTTCACAATCGATTAAAGACCTTTCTTCAAAAATGGCAGGTAATTTATTAACATCACTTTTTGGAATATTTACGTCGGAGAAGACTGAAAAAATTGTAAGAGAAAATATATTGATACTAGCACCTATAATATGGAAATATTCAACAGAAAATATTAAGTATGATTTGGGAACTAAGGTTGATGTATATAAGGTTAATCTAGACCATGCTAAATTAAGTTTAGCTGAAACCTTTTTTGAAGCATGTGATGGAAATAGGTATTTTTTATTAGATACTAGAATAATAAAATTTAGTAATCTTTGCGATGAATTACTTGAAGCTCAATCAGGTTGGGACAATTATTATCATGAACCACCGTATGCGAAAGCAATAATGTCATTTATTAAAAGTACAAATGATATTCCTGCAGAACGAGAAGAGAAAATAATAAAGACATTCCTAATTGGTAGAATAGGAAAGGAAGTGAATTATCAAGGAGGGGTATCACCAGGTGCAAAAGCTTATTACGATAAGTTATTTAGTATATTAAATAAAGAACAGGTTTTAACTCTACTAAGAGTTTTACAAACCTCAGAGATTAAAAATAGACTATACGGTTCTACCCGTAGAAGAAATGCTGTTTCTATTTTAAATATGGTTAATACACCGCTGGTTGGGGACAGAATAAGAGAGATAATAGAATACTTAATTAGTAGTGAAAAACACTTAGATAATGTATTTATAGACAAAAAGTATTTAGACCTAACTAGAGGTGTGCTATAGCTATTATATAAAAAGATATTATCAAGTACTAAATTAAAAGAGCAGTTTCAAAAGTTAAACTTTTTAAGCTGCTCTTTTTTGTCTCAGAAGCCATTCACACCAGTTTCATAAGGCATCTTTTCTTAGTATCAAAAAGCTGACTATAAAAATGCTTGTCTATGTATTCCCTTTCGCTCCCTGATATACCAAAACAATAATATTCAATAATTAGATCGGAGTTGAGATTTACAGTCAAAAAATTGTAAAAGTGATTAGATTATTGTATTTTGTTATGAGAGCTAAATAATATTGTTTCAAACATTGTTCTTTGAAAGGCCCTCTTTATTCCACGATACTTGATAATTAATGAAATAAGCAAGGTAAAATGAAGTGAGGGAGGGCTGTTTTTATGGTGAATCTTAAAATTGGGATACAATCATTTTATTTAGTTGTACACAAGAGTGATATTATCGAAAAGTGTAATATAGATGGTGGAATATAGTTAAAAGTAACATTAGCCCGAAAGAGCAAATTATTTATATTATGGTTTTTAATGGTAAAGGATTAACAAATAAGGCTTTTATTAACTATGAATAAAAGAATAATTCTAACTATATTTCCTGTTTAGTACTATATAATAACCGTCCAATTATGTGCCATATCACAGAAAATGTTATCAAATTTGATTTTTGTAGGTTTAACAAAATAAAAGTGGTTTCAAGCAAAATGCTTGAAACCACTGCAATTAGTCAATAGTGGCGGAAAGAGAGGGATTCGAACCCTCGGTGGGGTATTAGCCCACACACGATTTCCAGTCGTGCGCCTTAGACCAGCTCAGCCATCTTTCCGCGTTGGTGTACTGTATTCGTACTTTTGTATTATACTAAATATAAATAAAAATAGCAACAGTAAATTTGTGTTAATCAAAAATTTTTTATTTAATTATTATTTTGTGCAGGTTTCAAGGTTTTATTAACATCTTGTATAGTAAGAATCAATCTACTCTAGCGAATTACGTTAGTATATCAGTCAGCATCAATCTCCAGTTGAGTTTTAGCAATAATATATGATATGATTTTATTATTACATAACCAAATTATCCTATGTTTAAAAAGAAAGGAATTTATTATGAAAATTTCGGTGGACAAAACCTATTTAAAGTACAGTATTTATATTGTTCTTACTGTAACGGTTCTATACATATTGTATGAGATTATTTCTAATATCGGATTTATTTTGACAACTATATTAAGTACACTCTCTGGAGTAACTGCTTTGCTTGCGCCTTTTATAATTGCTTTTGTTATTGCATATTTGCTGCATCCCGTGGTTGATTGGATAGAAAAATATGTAATGGGCAATAAAAAGCTTTCAAGGCTTGGAAAAAGTTATAAGCTTAAACGGACTCTCAGTGTTCTGGTGACATATATATTGGTAGTCAGCTTTATAACTCTGTTTATATACAGCACCTATGTAATGATCGGTGGAGAAATTACTAAAAATTTGAATATTGAAAGTATGATAGAGTCTATAAGCAAGTATGCTGCTAGATACGAGGAGATTTTTACGACAGTGTCTGCACAGCTTGACAAAAGCGGAATCTCTGCTGATGTAAAGCAGCAGTTAAAGCAGGCGGTAGATGCTGTCAAGAGTGTTTTAAGCTCTGCTGTTAATGGAGTTTTCAGCTTTACAAAAAAGCTGGGCGGCAATATTGTAAATATCCTTTTAGGGCTTATTATTTCCTTTTATATTCTTAAAGATATCGAATATTTTAAAAAATTATACAGAGATACTACTGGAATACTATTTAAAAAGCATACTAATGACAGACTGCATGGTTTCTTTGAGGATGTTAATACTGTAGTATCAAGCTTTATTCGGGGACAGCTTTTGGATGGCATAATAGTAGGTATATTAAGCTCTATAGGACTTGTTATTATTGGCTTGGATTTTCCAATACTTATTGGTATGACGGCAGGTATTGCAAATATAATCCCTTATTTTGGTCCTATCATAGGCTCAGTGCCGGCAGTAATTATGGGACTCCTTAGCGGAAGCCCCATAAAAGCGTTGTTTGCAGTACTTGTGATGCTGGCTGTGCAGCAGTTGGATGGTGCTATTATTGCACCAAAGGTTATTGGTGAAAGTGTGGGACTGCATCCTGTGTTTGTAATACTTTCCATCATAATCGGCGGCGCATATTTCGGACTTCTTGGAATGTTGTTGGCAGTGCCTACAGCAGGAATAATAAAGCTGTTTATTATCCGCTGGGCAAACTATCGTAAACGTCCATCAAAATCAAGTTTTGAATAGATAAAAAAACACCTTTCAGTGCTTTTCTGAAAGGTGTTTTTTTATTATTTCAGCGATTTTACTATTTTATTTATTGCAGATATTGTGTATTCCAGCTCTTCTTTTTGGTTGAAGTGACTAAAGCTGAAGCGTACTGTACCATGGGGAAAGGTTTCTAATGTTTTATGAGCAGATGGGGCGCAGTGCAAGCCGCATCTCGTTTTTATTCCGTAGTCCTTGTCTAATAAATATGATATTTCTCCGTTATCGTTATTTTTAAAGTCCAGTGAAACTACTGCTGTTCTTCCTTCAATACTGTTTAAGCCTGCCATTCTGGCAGCATCTATATTCATTACTTGGGAAATAAAATATTTTGTCAGCTCCAGCTCTTTTTCTCTGATATAGCTTATTTTATGCTGAAATATGTACTTAAGAGAGGTATTAAGTCCGAATATGCCCGGAAGATTCATTGTGCCTGCTTCAAATTTGTCTGGCATATATTCGGGTTGCAGCTCTGACTCTGAATCACTTCCAGTACCTCCGCATATCAAAGGCTTCATATGCTTTGCAAGCTCATTGTTTATTAAAAAACCGCCTATACCTTGAGGTCCTAGTAGACCCTTATGTCCTGTAAAGGCTATGGCATCGGCATTTATCTCCTTATAGTCTATATCAATGATTCCTGCGGTTTGAGCAGTATCTACTATAAAAATAAGGTTGTTTTCCCTGCATATTCTGCCTATTTCTTTAAGGGGCAGTATTGTTCCGCATACGTTTGATGCATGGGTCATTATTACTGCCTTTGTATTTGGTTTTATGTATTCCTTGATTTTATCTGTATCAAGTCTTCCAAATATATCACATGGCACTCTTGAAAACTCTATGCCTATTTGTTTCATTTGCATCAACGGTCTCATTACTGCGTTATGCTCCATTGAGGATACTATGCAGTGATCACCGGGTCTTAAAATTCCCTGTATCAAAAAGTTCAGACTCTGTGTTATGTTCATTGTAAATATGAGGTTATCTGGATTTTCAAAATTGAACAGCTTACAAAGAAGCTCTTTTGTCTCTAAAACTACCTCGCCCGCAGAATATGCGGTACTGTAAGTCCCTCTTTTTACATTGCAACCCATAGAATCTATTAAATGCTTCATTGAAGCCCCGACGTCTGGAGCCTTCGGAAATGAAGTTGCTGCATTATCTAAATAAATATTTCTCATGCTTTGCCCCCTTTGTCTTATATGTATATTCTACTAAATATACAGGCAGTATTGTACATATAGTCCATGATATAGACAAAATCTATGCTAATCATTTCCAGTATTGATTATATCAATTATACATCATATCATGGCGGTAATATAATAGCTATGGATATATAAATATTATAACAGGAGGGATATAATGAAGGGAAAAGGTGGAATTATTTTAACTGGTGGTCTAATTGGTCTTGCAGCAATTATCTTAGTAAAACTCGGCAATCCCATAAATATGGGCTATTGTATCGCCTGCTTTTTGAGAGACACCGCAGGAGCCTTGGGACTCCACAGAGCTGCGGTAGTACAGTACATAAGACCTGAAATAATAGGTCTGGTGCTTGGTGCATTTATTATGTCAATAGGTACAAAGGAGTTTAAAGCTCGAGGAGGCTCATCGCCTTTGTTAAGGTTTGTATTGGGCTTTGTTGTTATGGTAGGGGCTTTAATGTTTTTGGGCTGTCCTCTAAGAATGGTGCTTAGAATGGCAGGAGGCGACCTTAACTCCCTAATAGGTCTTGCTGGCTTTGCCGCTGGCATAGGTGTTGGTATAGTATTTTTAAATAAGGGGTTCAGCCTTAAGAGAACTTATACGATGTCACTGGCTGAAGGGCTGGTTTTTCCGGCTGTTAATGTTGGACTTATTGCGCTGCTGCTTGCAGCTCCAGCCTTTATTTTCTTTAGTCAGGAAGGTCCTGGCTCCAAATTTGCTCCTTGGGGTATAGCCCTTGCTGCTGGTCTTGCTGTTGGTGCACTTGCACAAAAAACAAGACTCTGCATGGTTGGCGGTATCAGAGACTTGGTTCTTTTTAAAGACTCATATCTTATATCTGGTTTTATCGCCATATTCGTTGTTGCTTTACTTGGTAACTTATTTATAACTAAATCCTTTAATTTTAGTTTTGCAGATCAGCCTATAGCACATGCAGATGGACTCTGGAATTTCCTTGGCATGGCATTGGCTGGATGGGGCTGTGTGCTTCTTGGGGGCTGTCCTCTCCGTCAGCTTATTCTTGCCGGTGAAGGCAATGTCGACTCTGTTATTACTGTAATAGGCATGATGGCAGGTGCTGCCTTTTCACATAATTTCAGTCTTGCAGCTTCTGCAAAAGGACCTACAGTTAATGGTCAAATAGCTGTAGTAGCAGGCTTAGTGCTGCTGCTCATCATTTCTATTTTAAGTATTGAAAAAGCAACTATAAAGCTGAAAGGGGATGTAAAGCTTGAAGCTTAATTTTATTGATGCTAGAGGCAGATCCTGCCCTGAACCTGTGCTTATTACAAAAAAGGCTGTAGAGAGCAATCCAAGTGGGGTTCAAGTACTTGTTGACAACACTGCTGCATGTGATAATATAAAACGCTATGGGGTAAATTCAGGCTTCAAAGTGGAGGTTTCCGAACAAGGAGAGGACATAGTCCTTACTTTGAAAAAATAGTATGGAGTATATTGCAACTTTTTTTACACATTCGGCAGCTATAAAATATCAAAGGTTTCTAAAAAGCTTAGGAATTTCTGTAGATTTGATGCCCGTACCCAGAAGGATTAGCTCAAACTGCGGGATTGCTGCCAGGTTTAGTTATAAAGAAGATATAAGTCAGATTATTGGCGAGGATATAGAACAAATCTATACAGTACAAGGAAGAGAATATAATATAATATATAAAACAGGCGAGGAGTAAATCCTTGCTTGTTTTTTTGCATAAATTTGACATGGTGCAAAACTAATTTTATAATGAAAATATAACAACTTTGACATTTTACATATAGGGGGATGAAAAATATGTATATATGGCTTCCAATCCTTTTAGTTATTTCCGCTGTCTTTATTATGGGTATAAAGTTCTCAAATAAGGTAATATACCCCAAGACTCGCTCACATAGTGAGACCTACAGTATAGAAACAGAAAATGGAAAGCTCAATAAAGAATGGTTTGAAAATCTACCCAAGGAAGAAATAGCAATAGATTCTCCTTATGGGTATAAGCTCTACGGAATATTTTTTCCTGTTGAAGGCTTGAAAAAAACCGTAATTATATGTCATGGCATAACCTATACATTACATGGCTCTGTTAAATATATGAATATGTTTTATAAGAGGGGTTATAATGTACTGATGTATGATCACCGCAATCATGGCAGAAGCGAAGGAAATAACACAACCTACGGATACTATGAGAAATACGATCTTATGGCTTTTACTGATTGGGTACTTAACAAATGTGGTTTTGACTGCAAAGTAGGTATTCACGGCGAATCCTTGGGTGCGGCTGTCGCCTTGCAGAATTCAGCAATAGATCCTAGAGTAACCTTTTATGTAGCGGATTGTCCTTACTCCGATCTTACGGCTCAGCTAAGCTATCTTTTGAAAAGGGATTACAGGCTTCCTGCCTTCCCGCTTCTTAATATTACTGGTATTATAAGCAGAATAAGAGCTGGCTTCAGCTTTAAGCAGGTTTCCCCTATTAATGATCTTAAAAATGTTTCTACTCCAATATTTTTCATTCACGGTGTAGACGATTTATATATATTGCCAAGAATGAGTGAGGACATGTATAAGGTTAAAAACGGAGTTAAAAAGCTGTATCTTGCTCCTAATGCAAGACATGCAGAGGCTTACTGGAACAATCAGGAGGAATATGACAAGCTTGTGGGAGAATTTTTAGAACAAATCGGGATGTAAAGAATATAAGCGGTGCATACGCACCGCTTTTTACTTTAGTATGAATGTTCCTGTCACAGGATTGTGATCACTATTTTCAAAGCCTAGGTTATGACCTTCAACTTTTACAATATCAACATTGGGAGAAACCAGAAAACCGTCTATTACTGCTACAAAATTTTCTCCTTCTTCAAATGCTTTTGAGTTTTGTCTTACTGTGGGGATATCCTTATCTGCTGCCCACTTGAAATCCTGTGGAATAAGCTCCTCAGGCATTGCTACGCACCAGTCGGGCCAAGGCTCAGTCCATTTAAACAGCTTTGGATCAGTTCCCGGTATAACATGATTCCAGTCACCGCCAATTATAACATAATTGCCTTCTGCATATTCCTTGCTTATGTGTCTATTAAGAAAGTCTAGCTGCTGCTTTCTTATATTACCGCCTTTATCATAGGCTGATAAATGTGCATTTATAAGTATCAGCTCTTTTCCGCCTTCTACTATAATCCTATTTTCTATAAAGCATCTATCCAGCTCTGCAAGCTGTCTTGGCCATGGCTCTTGTCCCGGTAGAGCATATCTGGTTGCTGAGGTGCTGTCATATTTTGAAAAGCTCAGCAGTCCTCCGTATGTGCCTCCCATTGGATGTGTCAGAGGTACTGGAACCCAAGGAACCTTGTAGTTAATTGCAAAGGATGCTGCAAAGTCTGTCAACTGCTCCTTCATGTATTTCATTTGATTTATGTTGTTGCTTCTGGAGGATTTAATATCAACTTCTTGGAGCAATACTAAGGTTGGGTTTTGATGCTTAATGAAATCTGTTATACTTCTTAAGTTTTCCTGTGTCTGCTCCTTGCTTCTCGAACGAGACATTGTACCGCCATCCAAAAAGAAGTCCTGACCCTTATCAAGTCCGCAATAGCCTATATTAAATGTCATGACAGATATTGGTTCATTCTTTTTCAGTGCTTCCTTGGCTGTAGAATTACTCGATTCTACCTTCATTGTAAGTACTTCAGGCGGTTTATAGTCGGTTATCATCATAAATGCAAAATAACCTGCTATAAAAATCACTACTGCCAATACCGTAATACCCAATCCTTTAAATAGCTTTTTTAACACTGTACTACCCCCTTATCAACTAACTGCTTATTATTTTTACTGCGACCTTTCTGTTTCTTGGACCGTCAAACTCGCAAAAATAGATGCCCTGCCATGTGCCAAGCAAAAGCTTGCCTTTATGTATAATTATATTCTGTGAAAACCCCATCATACTGGCTTTTATATGCGCCGCGGAGTTACCTTCCATATGCATGTAGCCATCCTCCCAGGGAATCATTTTATCCAGCTTTTTTGTGATATCTCTGACCACGTCTGGATCAGCATTTTCGTTGATGGTTATTCCGGCTGTAGTATGGGGTACAAAAATACAACACAGTCCGTCCATGATTCCTGATTCTTCAACAAGCTTTTTTATTTCCCCGGAAATATCGACAAATTGTGTTCTGCTGTTGGTTGGTACACTTATGTACTTTAACATTTTCTCACTCTCCTTATATATTAATAGTTGATAAAAACATACATCTAAAGTATTTCCATAAGTATATTATAGATTAGCAACTCTAAAACTCAAAATACTTTTCATTAAGAGTTGCTAATCTCTTTGTGAGAAACAACTGGAAAGTTTTAATTTTAAAGTTGTTTCTCTATACAACCTGAATAAAAAGACGGTCTACCCGGCTTTTCATTAGCAATCAACGAAAATAAAGCAAGTCTAGGGAAGTGATCCAAGACAGACGCAGCTTTATTCTCGTATTAATTTAAGTTTCCAGAAAGCTGTATAATATTTAAGCTGTTCTAAAAAAATAAGGGGATGCTATTTTTTAGCATCCACCTTTGAAAGTATCTTCTTTTCATCAAACATCAGGAAAAATAATAATCCCACAATGCAAAATACTGCTGCCACAGGACCTGTAAGTCTTACTCCTATGTCATTTCCTGCATCCTTGCCTAAAAGCAGCAGTGAGCTGAAAAGCAGCATTGCTATCATTTGACCCACTTTTGACATAAAAGTGCGTACTCCAAAGAATATGGCTTCTCTTCTTTTTCCTGTGATAATTGCGTCATACTCTGCTACGTCTGAAAGTATTGCATTTGGAAGTATACCGAAAATAGCCATAGGCAGTGCGGCAATAGCCACCAAGAGGTATGCCTGTGCAGCTTGTGACAGGGGAATAATATCTTTGCCCAGGAAATAAGTTATGCAGTACATTAATATGAAAAATGCAAATGCGATTATCATAAGCTTTTTCTTACCCATCTTTTTGGCTATGATATTAACTGGCACGTAGAATATAAAAGAGCCTAAGCCTAATACTACTATAAGGGTGGAGTATAAAGCCTCCGCCTGACCTAGAAGTACCGTAATATAGTATATCAAGCCAGTCTGAAAAACTGTCAATGCCAAAAAGTAAGCAAGATCTGATACTGCAAATACCAGAAAGTTTTTGTTTTTGAAGGTTATTCTTAAGGATTCCATCATACTAATATCCGAAGGAGTACTGTCGCAATATTTTCTTTCGTCTATTGTAAATACAGGTATAAGCAGCAGCATAAGAGCAATAAATGATAAGCCTGTAAAGGTTATCCTCATGCTGAGTACCTTATCCATTCCCATTTCTATAAGTTTATTCCATATTAATGGTGCTTGAAAGGATATGGCTGTACCTACAAAGAATGTAAGAGATATATAAGTGGATAGATTAAGCCTTTCCGCTGACGTATGACCAAGCTCGGAAATAAGTGCTGAATATGGGGTAACATAAATCGTAAAAAATAAGTAATATGCCAACAATACAATAGTCAGCCATATAACATTGATGTAGCTTACATAAGCTACAGGTGTCCAAAATACCAATGCTGTAAGTATCGCAAAGGGTATAGATGCCTTCGCCATAAAGGATATGCGCCTGCCCTTGGGTGATTTGGACTTGTCACTTAGGGTCGCAATCCAAGGATCAGTAATTGCATCAAAGAATCGTCCAGCCATAGTAATAAGTCCTATTATTGTCAAAAATCCAAATATGGCAACTTGGGGTATAAAAAGCGGAATACCCGCATCCCCCGGCGGCAGATAGAAATATACGAGATATGAGCTGATAAGACCTGCTAGTATTGACCAGCCTAGCTGTCCAAGTGCAAAATACACCTGCTTTGATATAGGAAGCTGCTCCCTAGTCATAATAGTGCCATAATGCCAATCAAGCATTATGACTTCCCCCCTCTCCTTTTTATAGAAAGCCCTTTCATTTCATTATAATATATTTGTGGGGGATTTAGAAGGATGTTTTTGGAAGGCGTAGATTGTCAGGCAGCTAAATTAATTCGTTTTTCTTTTTTAAAATAGCGTATAATATTGCCGCTGCTATTGAGCAGATTATTGCACATAGACCTACAAATGAGTATCCTAATTTCATACCGATTTTAAGTCCTGCTTCAATGCCGTAAATTTGTGAAAATATTCCTTTAAATAGATCAATAACAGCACCTACAAGAAAATTACCTATTACGCAGGCTATCCCCATAATTGTAACAGTAAAGCTAATAGCAGTCTCGCTGTCGTTTGGATATCTCTTTGCAAGAAAAGCCATTACAGTGGGGTATACAGGTGCTATACCTATTCCAGCTAGGGCAAATAAAAAAGCACCGCCTTGTCCAATAACTACTGCTAAGAGTGTACATAAGCCCGAGAAACAGGAAAATATAACAAGAGTTTTTACAAAGCCTATTCTATCTATTACTGGCCCCAGAAGCAGCCTTGCCAATGTAAAGAACATAAAGAAAGCCGAAAGCATTGCTGAGGCAGAACCTATGCTCCACCCATAGGTTTTTTGAAGAAAATTAACCAGCCAGCCGCCAACTGACAGCTCGGAAATTACACCAAAGGAAAGTATAATGACAATAAGCCAAGCTATTGAGGTATGTGCGTACTGCTTCCATGACACTTTACTTTTCTCGCTGATTTTTTCCTCTGGAAATTTTGAAAAAGCTGTAAAAATAATAGGTATTATGGATAATGCCAGCATAATAAGGTACATGCCACGCCAGCCTAACGGTGCACCCGATACATTTATACCCATAAGCTTAGTTGCGCAAATAGGTGCTGCCATAGAGCTTAAGCCATAGAAAAAGTGCGACAGGTTCATCATTGTACCGGTGTTTTTGGTAAAAATCCGTGCCCCAATAACTGCAAGGGCTATTTCCAGTATGCCGTTACCTATGTATAAAAGAAAGTATGCTCCTGAAAGTGATGGGAAGTTGACAGATAAGAATATAAATACTCCTGATAATATCATGGTACTAAAAGCTATAATATTTGTAAGCTTTAATCCTGTTCTTTTTATCAGGTATCCTGTAAAGCTGCAAGCAATAAGATAGCCTAGGGAGTTTAGGGAAAGCATCAAGCCTATGTTTATTTCGTTAAGTGCAAATTCAGCTTGCATGTGTGGTATGGCAGGGCCTTTGATGTTTTCGGAGAATCCGAATATTATGAAGCCTATGAATACTACAGTTATTAATAGGTTGTGGCTTTTGGGGGTTAGTTGTTTTTTTGTGGTCATTTTGATACTTCCTTTTTTGTGTTTTAAATTGGGTTTGGGATTATTATATTATATTTTGGCGGGGGTTGGAAGTGTGGGATATTTTTAGTAAGGCAGTTATATACCTGTAGAAAAATGAGGGGCTGTTATTACACTTTATAAATAATTATTGCATAACAACAACCCCTACTGAATAAAAAAATATCCGCTTAATATCATAGTATTATATCGTTTTAGTATTAGAAACTATGTCATACCTCTATTTTTTATATGAATAAAATAAGGCAAGTTAAAATACCAGCTACTAACCCTAATATTGACGCAATTCCTACTAAAAGTGATTTATTTAAGTTTCTTATTATGATAATACAAATTCATAATCTCTAATTATTTTAACAAACTCTATACACGAATGTAGTCATTGTATTTATTCATGCTATTACAGCAATAATCACTCGAATCGCAATGCCAATAAATATTAATACCAATGTAACAATCAGTAACTTAATGCCTTTATTAAATTGTACCATGTCGTCACTACGCAAATATTTCTTATAAAAGCACCAAATATAGACATGAAGTACAACTGTAATAACAAGTAATAATGATGATATAGTTTTCAAAATATCCATATTGCTATTTTTCCTTTTTCAAAATAAACTTATTTTATTCCTTCTCTTGAGCAAACTCTTTAAACTGAAGTATGCTTAATCCAACAATAGCTATCTCTATATCTATAATTAAAATAAATTTTTTATCTTATTATGTTCTTTAGGAAGTATAGACAAATCTATACTTCCTAAAGAATTAATGAGCAAAAATATACTCATCATTCTTGCCATCTAGTGAGTCAATTGCTTGTGCAATTATTTCTCCTAACGATGTACCTACCGCTGTTATAACTAAATCATATATTTTGCTGCCCAAGTCTGCTAAAGCCAACCACCCTGTTGCCTTTGCAGCCTTAATTGACAAATCAATAAATGCCTGCCTCAGTTTATCTTTGCCCATTTTCCCAGCAGCTTTTGATATTGCTTGTGCCGTCTTAGCAGCCTTCATTGCATTGGAAATCGCAAATAGTACAGGAATTGTTGCAATAATTACATCAAGTAGCCATGCAACATTTTCTACATTATTCCACCAATTTTCTCCTAAGCTCAGATATCCACTTGGATCACTATAGTTTACAGGATTATTCCAGCAGTATGCGAATATATTACCCATCAACAACACAGTATCGTCACTTTCCGAAATATTACTTATTGAATTTTCAAACATACTTTTCATAACCCCTAAATCATCCGCATTAACAAACCTGCCCCACACAGGGTTATAATACCTGCTTTGTAGATAATACATCCCAGTCTCGCTATCATACCTATAACCCCTATACCTATAAGGATTCTTCACTCCCACTGTATCAGCCAATGTACCTTCAACAGATACCAGCTTACCCCATGTATCATAGGTATATTTTACTACCTCTGCTCCATTAGAGTCAAACAGTCCAATAATATCTCCCTGACCATTTCTGATATAGTAGTACTCTGTACCGTTTAGGTTCATGCTCACAAGGTCATTGTTAGCATCATAGGTATAGTATATCTCATCTATACCATTTGTCTCATAGGTTACTTTATCACCTACCAAGTGATATTTGGTTGCTACTCCGTTTACTGTCTTTTCAGTCCTTATTCCTGCATCATTGTATTTGAAGCTTATATTATTGCCATTACCGCTTATTGCTGCAAGCTGTCTGCCCATTTCCCATGTGTAGGTGTATGTTCCGTCACTTAAGGGATTGCCTATTTGATCGTAGATTATTGCGTTACCGTCATAGCTTATTAGCTTATCCTTCCATGCTGTATCATAGGTGTAGTTATATACTTTTGTAGGATTTACTGGTATTGCAGCTGTAGTATAGGCATATTCTGTTTTGCTTGTTATATTTCCTCCTGCATCGTATGAGTAGGTTATGGTTTTACTGATTACCTCATTGTCTTCTCTTATTACTTCGTTTAGCTCATTGTAGTAGTATCTTATTACCTTGCCGCCTTGGGTTATTGTTTCTATATTGCCGTTGAAATCATAGGTATAGGATATCCCACTGCCGTTGTTTGTTATTGTACCTAACCGATTTGTTGTTGAACCGTTTATACCAGATAAATAAGAGAAATTAGTATTATAGGTATAGCTTCCTGTATTTATAGAAATATTACTTAGCCTGTTAACATTGTCATAGGTATATGTTTTATAACTATTGTTATCAGCCGTCACCTTTGAAGGCCTATTATCTCCGTCATATTCATAAGCAGTTTGATACTCCGCTTCATCGATCAATTCTGTTATTTTGCTTATATTATTGTTTTTGTCATATCCAAAAGAAGTTGTCTTGCCCGTATTATCTTTTATTTTGATTAATCTTTCTGATAAGTCATAAGTATATCTAATGTCTAGATTGTTTATTAAATCCTCTACAACTCCGACATTTCCACTAGCATCATAGGAATATTTGTATCTTATGTTACTATTGTATTTTTGTGATGCTATTCTGTCTAGACTATCGTAATCACTGGATATATTTTGTCCATTGCCATAGGTTTGACTGAGCAGCTTACTTGTTCTAGCTTCATATTCATTTGTCACTAGAGCTTGTGTTCCAACCTTAACTGCTGTATTATTGCCAAGCGAATCGTAGTCAAAGGTGTAGCTAAAATTATTGTGAGTTATTGTATTTAGTCTATCATTAATATAGTTATAGCTGTTACTTACTGTTTGTCCATCTACTGTTTTTGATACGTTAGTAAGGTAATCAAAATTGTTATCATAAGTATATGAAGCAGTCTTACCCTTGGCATCAACAAAGCTTGTTAATGTTCCTTTAGTTTCGTCATAGTTGTAATTTATGGTATTACCAGATGGGTCTGTTAATGTTTTAATATAATTGCCATTAGTTGTATAGGTTGCTGTTGTTTGTATAAAAGTAGTATTACCAACTTTAGCAGTCAATGGATTACCATAATTATCATATGTAAATCCATATTCTATATTTTCTTTTGTAGTAGCTTTAATCAAGTTGCGTCGACCATCGTAATCGTAATCAATGTCATTACCTTTCGGGTCTATTGATTTTATTAATGTGTTATATGTGCTATATTGAAATTGAGAATTCTGTGCTGCAAGGTCTTGGGTTGATATAAGGTTTCCATTTTCATCATATTGATAGCTTGTACCAAACTCTTCTTTATACAATTGAATTCCATCAAAATATGAAGTATTGGCATTGTTGCTGTAAACAATACTCACTGTAATGCTGGTATAAGGATATCTAGCCATTACACTTCCTGATATATACTGCCACTCTTGCATTCTATGGTTAAAATCAATTGTTTCTTTTTGTGATGAACCGTTAAATGATACCTCTAGTTGAAATTTAGCACTAGTACCGCATGGTATAGAGCTTGCTTTTGCCCATGCCCCCAAGGTATATGTATCCTTTGCAGAGCCTGATATATTTATTGTTTGTGATAATCTCTTGTCCTTTCCATTTGTCCCATTAATCATAAAACAATTTTTATCAAGGTATAATGGGTAATCTAAATCATTTGATAAAGTTAGTAAATCGTTGTCATCACAAGCCGAATTTTTACTCCAAGTTGTTGGTACAGAGGAACCTTTACTAAAATCTTGATTTTCTATAATATTATATCTATTTAATACCTTGCCATCTTCAAGCTGCAAGCAGTCAAAATATGCAGTGCCTGATTCATCCGTTAATCCCGCACTTATATACACAGTATCTGATGCTGCATCTACAGGTAGTGTAAAGGTTATACCTTCCCTTTGCCAATCATTTGTTCCAGTTATTTTTTCAGATTCTATACTAACCCAGTTACCGGTATTGTCTTTATATTGAACAAATAATAACGCACCTTTATTGCTTGTGCTGGAAATATTATTAGTCTTAATATATCCGGAAAAGGAGTATGTATTTCCTTTTATCAAGGTAACCTCTTGCTGATAGTATTGTCTGCCAGTAGTATTGGTTTTATCAACCTTCAGTGACCTACCTCCTATATATGAACTCTCTGTTGTATATGAAGAGGATCCTATAGAATCACCCCAAGCATTCGAAGCCCAAGTACTATCAATTTCAGCATTATGGTTAACAAGATAATTAAGTATTGTCCTTTGCACCTTTGATGCAAGAGACGTCTTGTTATATTTATTTAGTCCTGTTGCATATTGATAATACTTTGCATTTCCTTCCCAGTCTATTATATTAGTTACATTTCCATAATTGTTAAATTGATATTTTATTTTCTTGCCAGTAATATCTGTAAAACTGGAAGTGTTTTCTCCATAAGAGCCATTTATAACGTTCCCTAGTGTACCGCCAGTATTTTTTTCTTCTATTTTAATTACCTTTTTTTGTATACCATCACTATAGTTATATTCTACCTTGTAGCCATCATGATTAGTTATTGATGCAAGCTTATTATTTGAGTCATATGTGTATGTTGTAGATTTTCCATCTGCATAGGTTATACTTGTGAGAAGCTCTCCGGTATATGAAAATGTGGCAACGGTTCTGTTTGACGGGTCTTTTATGCTAGTTAGAAGATTATTGGTATAATATAAATAAGCATATCTCCCTGCTCCGTCTTTAATTGAAGATACTTTATAGCCATTGCTTAAAATTGAATTATCATTGCTATTACTGTCTCTATAGGTGGTAAGGTATCCACCACTATTGCTGAAATATCTTTCATTTCCCATTTTGTCAACCATTTTGGGTGTATATCCACTGATAATCTTCAAGCCTAGACCTGATGTATCAATATATTCACCACTGCCTACAGATTGGAAGAAATGTCTTGTGCCATCAGCATCTTCATATATAAAGCCACCAAGATCGCTGTATACTCTTTGGTTTAAATTAAGTCTCCAGCCTGAGCCGAAGCCAAAATTCGTATTACTATCTGTACTGTTATATACATGACTGATATTAAATGGAAGTCTATTTCCACTCGTAGACAAATCCTCATGTACATAAACAAGATTTCCTGAGGCTTTATTTACATATCCATTTCCTGCTCTGCCTAAGTTTTGTTCATGATATGACCAATAATTTTCTAAACCTGACATGTTAGTATAATAAATTGTAACTCTTGGACCATAGCCCATAGATGATTCAGATGAATAAAAATTTACATAATTAGTACTAGAATAGTTTGGTTTCATTACTAATCCATAGTTATTGCCTGTGTTATACCATTCATTTACAATTCCAGTAACATCAAACTCTACATCTAAGTTTCCCTTATAATACGAATCCCACTGAGGAATAACCTCATAATCATATACTCTGCTATCAAAGCCCGGCTGATTATTCCAGGTTAAAGTCCGTTCATTCCAATTTCCTAAAGATTTATGTACATCCACTCTTAGTCCAATGCTAGTAGTAACTGTCATGTTTAAATCTGCTTTTGTTATGTAATCACCTTCACTTAGCGTGGGTAATACAAATTTCATATATACATCCCAATTCCCACCCACTGAATGTGGCTGCAAATTATAATATACTGCATCAGGATTATTTGGTGTAATCATGTTATCATCAACAGAAGCTGAATCATTGCCTGTACTTACATAGGGATCAATTGTTACAGGGTAACACCTTGCACTATTGTTTAACCACTCAATATCAGGTCTAAGTACAAGAACGTACCCATTATTAACTGTTTTAAATTCTACTTCGATTTTATTACTTTGCTCACCCTTGGCATCAAACATGAATGGTGAATCTATTATAAAAATCTCAGTAGCTTTATCCTCAGCATCATAAAAAATAATGGTATTGTCTTGTTTATGCTCAGCTATCAAATTTTTAGTATCCAAGTTAAACGTAAAAACTGGATTTTCAATTTTACTATTTAATATAATATTTTCCTTAAGCTGCTCTGCCTCGACTATATATTGAAAATCAACGTTAGTCATTACTTCTTTAAAATTTACTGTTGAAGTAAGGCTTGTTAAAGTTTTTTGCTTTTCGTTTTCAGTCATTTGTTCTAAATAACTTGTATCTTTTTCTGCAACTACAGCAGTGCTGCTTTTAATTTTTTCTGTTCCTTCAAGATTCCATGTTATTTCATATTTATCTTTTTTTACACTTACTAGCTTCTTTGTATATGCGTTTTTGGCAATCCTAACTTTAAAATCGTTGTCCTTGTTTTCAAAAAAGCTATTGCCTCTTTCATCCTTTTTATCTATTAAGGTATTATCTATATCCACCCATTGTCCACTTTCCTCATAGTGAACCGCAGTTGGATATACTGCCGCTTCAAATGTGCCGTCCTCCTTCAAAAAATGCTTTACATTCTTTTCTCTTTTTTCTTTTACTTCTCCTATAATACTTACTTCCTTTTGTGAGTCTCCTTCTGCATTAATGTTCTCTTCCCTAACTATTTCCTTATTAGCTTCACTATCCTGAGCTGTAGATTGTGCAATTGCCTGCAATGGCAATACTGTAATGATTAATGCAATTACAAGCACTAGCGAAATAATTTTACTAAACTTAAAATACATTTATACGCCCCCTTAACATAATTAGACTGGTTAATAATAAAATTATCATATATCTCCCAACAAAGTTCAACATATTTCTATTATAAATTCCCACAACAAAAGGGACTACCCCCTGCACATGATCAGTTCATGCCTTGAGGTAGTCCCTTATTAATTGTTTTCTATTATTTATCTTTTTTCATTTTCTTTACAGCATGTGTATATTCCAATGTCATTGCTTCTGTTTTATCATTAGCAGTGATATTTTCCAATGTGTCTACTATAGTTTCTTGTGAATTTGTATATTCTCTTATTTGTAAAGCTGCATTCTTGCTGCCTTTTAATTCTACCTTGTAATCAGCTTTGTCTGGTAAGTATATAACATACATATCACCATATTGTTGTATGTATGAGCCTTTGCCTATTGTGTTTGTTATAATCTTAGGCATTGCATCCTTTAATGTCTTCTTCTCGTTTTCTGATGCGTCTTTTTTGTTTAGAAGCTGCTTGTACTTAGCGTATTCTTCTCCTGCACCTATTTTCTCTTTAGGATTGTTCTTCTTGTAAACTACAGGCATTTCGTCAGCTTTGCATAGTATTACAAGACCTTCCATAGAGCTGCTGAAATCAGTATCATCAGTTACTGCTGTCAGCTCGTTTGAAGCTGTAAGGCTTGGACTGCTAGCTGCCAATGAATAGGTTGTAGTAGCCAGAAGACTCTTTATTGTATTTACTACAGGTGTAGCACTTGGAAGTGAGCCGTGGCTAACGTCAGTAACATAATATTTCGCTGTAGCTAATATGCCTGTATCAATTCCGCTTGCATAAGGAACTGTTCCGTCACCATCTCCTAGACGCAGATCATTAAATGTAACAGAGCTTCCGCCGTTGATTCTCATAACATATAGTGTAGGCTTGTTTTTACCAGCTATTACATAGTGGTTTATACCTAGATTATGTAATGATACTGTGTCAAGTACATCATGATATTGTGCGTTTCTAGCATATAGTGTTGAGCCATTCCATCTATTTATTGCAGTTCCTATATCATTGTAAGGTAACTGATCATAATAGCTGTAGTTTCCATTTGCATCGTAGTTATTTTCAATTATATATGAGTAATAGCGTATTCCGTCAAATGTATAAAGTGAACCATTACTTGCATTTATAACTTGGTCATAATATCTCCTACTTGGCAGTAATTGATGGTTGGATGGGAAGTTTGTTACCAATTCTCTAACCTTAGCTGGATTGATTCCTAGCATTCCGCCTAGAACTGAGAAGTTGTCGCCAACGTAGAAAGCCCATGCTGCTGATGGTGCTCCTATGTATGGAGTTCCGCAGGTTATGAACTTGTCAACCTTGCTTCTGTTTGTTGCGCTTTGATATAGATATCTCTTTGTGAATAGTCCGCCCATGGAGTGAGCTATTATATCTACCTTGTCCCAACCGCTGCGAGCTTTTGCTATTTCTATAACCTCATCTAGTGTAGTGTAGCTTTGATTTAGGTCAAATCTCCAGTCATATGGACATGCAAAAAGGTTAGTTCCTACTACATAACCCACATCTTCTAGACCGTCTATTAGACCGGAAAAAATATCCTGTAAAGCAATATTTATGTATGTTTCGATACCATCGATTAAGCCACCCTTTATGTCCTCAGACTTGTATCCTGTTGAACGTCTTATTGTTCTTGTACCTGAGTCAGCTTTGGTTCCGCTGCTTGTGAATTTTAATGGGTTAAGGAAGTCGTCACTTAAGCTGAATAATGCTTCATCTTCGTCAAACCATAATTCGTCTGAGCCCCACCATACGTCCTTATAAAGCTTGGTGCCCCCTATACCTCCTACAAGTATAACAGGTTTTTTGGCTGAACGAGTTGCAAGAGTATATACAGTGTTTTCCTTTACGTCAGATCTGTCTACTGGTTCTGCAAAAACAAAGGCTGATAATAGTAACATTAGCACTAATAATAGGCAAATTCCTTTTTTCATTTGATTACCTCCCTTTAATTTTTCCTTGTATTTGTACAGTATGTATATATTACCATTATCTTTGTTATTCGACATTCTGTCAATAAGAAAACGTGAACATTATGCATTTTTGTGCAGATTATACAGTAGATTTGTTTATTTTATATTCAGCTATTGTTTTTAAAATAATTTAGCTCTTTTATATGTCAATACCAAATGTTTGTAAATCTGCATTACACATTTTTTTATAAAACAGTAAAAAAAGAAGCTCCTTTATGAGCCTCTCTGTTCCTTATATTTTCTTTTATTTTTATACATTTCTGCGTCTGCAAGAGCTATCAGCTCATCTACAGTGGCTGCTGACAGCGGATCATATTCTGTAAAGCCTCCGCTTATGCTCACATCATAGGGCTTTATGTTTTTACTGTTGTATTGATTCAATTTATCTACTATTCTGCTCCAAATGTTGTTTGCCTCTTCTATTCCACATTCAGAAAATGCCAGCAGAAACTCATCACCTCCCAGTCTGCATAAAATGTCTGCTTCCCTGATAGTTTCCTTTAATACATCAGTAATAATAAGAATAAACTCGTCTCCCTCTTGATGTCCATATTTATCATTTACATGCTTAAGATTGTTTAAATCTATATAGCAGGCAGTCAGCTTTAAATTGTTGCGTCTGCATATTTGAAGCTGCTTTTCCAGTACCAAAAGTCCTGCTCTCCTATTTAAAACACCTGTAAGCATGTCGGTAGTTGCATATATCTCAAGCTTGTTCTGTGCTTCCTTTATTTCTGTAATATCTCTTACCACCCACACATTAGCTATAAAGCTTCCATTATCATCCTTTACCAAGGAATGAGATACCAGTGCCGGAAAGATTCTTCCGTCCTTTCTGATATGTGTTGTTTCATTATTATAAGCTGACTCATCGGAGTTAACATTTAGCTTTTCAAAGCAGCAATCTGAGGCTGAACACAACAGCTTGGCACATCTGCTTATAATTTCTTCCGCTGTATATCCGTAAGTCTCAGTAAAGGCTTTATTTACAAATATTATTTTATTTTCATAATCAGTTATATAAACACTATCTCCAATATTCATAATAGCATGGGATAAAAGCCTGAGCTGTTTTTGACTTTGATGTCTGTTTATTGCATTTTCTATGGCTACTGGAAGCATCTTAAGATAATTATTACTCATATCCTTTATGAGATAATCCTTAATACCCCTATGCATAGCTTTTACAGCTATCTCTTCATTGCCCGCGCCTGTGGTGATTATTATTGGTGTATCTGCAAAAAACTCTAATATATCAAATGCATTGCCATCCCCGAGCAAATAATCTGTTATAACTACATCGTAGCTTTTCATAGCAGCAGCTTCCTTTGCTTCAGCCGCTGAACCTACGATATGATATTCGTAGTCAAGCTTCCTTGCGCTTACGGTTTTTTTAAATGCTATTTGGTCTATCTTATCATCCTCTACTAATAGTATACTGTAGGTCTGTTTTTTCATAATACATCCCCCATTGTAAATATTGGTTTCTTATAATGGCATCATACTTGAAGTCCAGTAATTGTCGATATTCTTCATCACATCAACAAACTGGTTATAAGCTACAGGCTTAAGCATGTAGCCAGCGGCACTCAGTTTAAAGCTCTGCATAATATCATTTTCCTGATTAGAGGTCGTAAGAATTATAACCGGTATTACTCTTAGCTCTTGATGCTGCTTTAGTATAGTAAGAAATTCAATTCCGTTCATTCTCGGCATATTCAAATCAAGCAGTATTAATCCGGGCTTTTCCTTAGCAGCATCCCTCAAATATTCAAGTGCCTCTTCTCCGTTTGCTGCAACAGCAAGCTCGTTAGTTAGGTTTATATCCCTTAAAGCTCTTTTTACTGTCATTACATCTATCATATCATCTTCAACAAGCAATATTGCCTTTTTGCTTTTCATATGCAACTTCCTCTCCAATTAATTCTTTGGCAGGGTGAAGTAAAAGGTGCTGCCCTTGCCTGGTTCCGATTCTACCCATATACTTCCACCGCTTGTCTCAATAATCTTTTTAACTATTGAAAGCCCTATACCAGTGCTCTCAAATTTGTCTCTAGGCTGCAAGGTCTGAAATATCTGAAATATTTTTTTATAGTACCTTTCCTCTATGCCTGGTCCGTTATCACTGATGCTGATTTTCCAGAACCCATTGATTTCCTCAGATTTAATTATTATGACTCCTATGGGTTTATCCATAAATTTTATAGAGTTGCCAATAATATTTTGAAATATCTGCTCCATAAAAATTCTATAATTTTTTATTATAGGAAGTTTGTTTTCTATACTGATTGTTATATTGTTAGGCGGCTGTATCAGCTCTATTGTATCATTAACCACCTTGTTTAGATCAACCTCTGTTTTGGCTTCATTTATTTTTGAAACTCTGGAGTATTCAAGTATTCCATCTATAAAGTTTTTCATTCTTTCTACTCTGTTTGTCATTAGATTTATTATGTCTTTCCCCTCAGCATCAAGCTTGTCAGCATAATCATTAGACAGCCAGTCAGCTAAAGAGCCTATACCTCTTAGAGGTGCCTTTAAATCGTGGGAAACGATATATGCAAAGCTGTCCAGCTCCTGATTAATAAGCTCCAGCTCCTTGAGCAGCTGCTTTTGCTTGGCTTCGTCCTGCTTTCGCTGGGTTATATCTTCAACCATAGCAATTATAAACTGAAAATCCTCACCTCTGTTTTGAATAAAGGACATTTCCAGATTGCCCCATATTACGTTTCCATCCTTTCTGATGTATCTTTTTTCTATATTATAGCTTTCTATAACTCCCTCTATCAATTTACTATGGAGGCTGCTGTCATAATGGTAATCGTCAGGATGTGTTAAAACTTTTATATCCATATCCCTAAGCTCCTCAGCTTTATATCCTATTATTCTTTCAAAGGCTGGATTGGCTTCAATTATTGCTCCATTGATATTCAGCAGTACAATTCCAATAGAAGATCCCTCAAATATTGCCCTTGACCATGCCTTGCTTCTTCTCAACAGCTTTTCTATAGTTTGAAGGTCTTCTATGTCCTGCTTTAATCTCTCATTAGTCCTCATTACCTCAAGGTTCTTTTCTGCCAGCTCGTCTCTAATGCTGTCCAATTCATAATACATTGAATTTATCGGACTTTTCAGGGTAGTAACTATTATTGCTGAGTAAAAATAATAATATCCAATAAACTTAAATATATGTGCAATAACCATAATGCCAATACTTATGCCGTCATAAATCGAATTTAACAGGGCACCTAATACAGCTATAACCAATGAAAATAGTAAATTTCTGTATACTCTATATCTTAGTTTTTTCTTAAATTTCACAAGTAATATAATACTTGTAATGAATAAGATACTAATTATCAGCTCACTTATATTTTTAAAGGCAGTCATACCTTTTCCAGGGATATAGCAAGCGGGGAATATTTTAGTGTAAAAAACATCTATTACTGCTATAGCTGTAATAGCAAGAAAGCTCAAATTAACTATAGTTTTATTAATTTTTCTGTTCAAATATATAAAGGATAATATAATAGCAATGCCTTGCATGTATCTTGCTATAATCCATGTCTGCATGGAGGTATTGGTGTCAGTAAAAGCTAGTATTTTAAGCTCCTCATGGGTTAGTAAATGCATAACATCAAGCAAGCCCACAAAGCCAAAGGCAATAGCTAAAAAGGTAAAATGGCTGTTTTGCGAAATTTCATATGTATTTATAACAATTACATATGCAATAAAAGCAACTACAACTGTATAAAATTCTACGCCTATATGAAAAAGTCTGTAGCTTCTTACTCCTAAATAATACAGCAATGTTAGCAGTAGTCCCCATAAAACCAAGACATAGCTTTGCTTTAAAAGCACTTTTTTAAGAAGCTTAGTATCAAATTTTCTCATTTCTCCCATAATATAATCACCCTTTTATTGATAATAAGTTTCCTAATATTAAACAGGTCTGTTTTAAGGCTTTTTATTATATTATACAACAAATTATGATGCTTTGCTGCATTATGAGTATTTATAATTACCACACAATTTTTAGTAAGTATGGTATTTATAAAAGTTCTCATATTTTTACCTACATTTATTGTATTTTAATTTTAGAGTTGGTTATCTATAATATACAACCCCAATTATTCAGTAATAATATTTCCTCGATTGGAAATACTTATTTTGTCAAGCATACTTATCTGTAAATATAGTTAGAACCTTTATGTACCATGGGTTATAAATCAAATAGATATTTTAATGTTTGAAGTTGGTTTTCTATAAATAAATTTACTAATTTTTTGAAAGGAAGGTGAAATGCCTGCATAGCCAACACAATATTGCCAGCTTTATGAATGCCGTTGATGTTGGCTGGAAAGAAGGCTGCTGTATAGCTTTCTTATGGCAAAAAATATGAGTGAATATAAGGTTGATACAGAAAAGCTTCATAAATTGGGAGATTATATGGATAGCTTGGAACGTGGTGAAGGCGAGTTAATTAATATACTTCGAGAGGCTCAGGAGATTTTTGGATACCTTCCTCAGGATGTTCAGCTTTTTATAGCTAGAAAAATGGGGATTCCGGCTGCCAAGGTGTTTGGTGTAGCTACTTTTTACTCATTTTTTACTATGGAGCCTAGAGGCAAGCACGTAATAAGTGTATGTATGGGAACTGCATGCTTTGTAAAGGCAGCAGATAAGGTACTGGATGAGTTTAGAAGCCGATTAAAAATTGTAAATGGAAATACTTCCGAGGATGGAATGTATACTGTGGACACAGTAAGGTGTATAGGTGCTTGTGGTCTTGCACCTGTAATTTTGGTAAATGGAAAGGTCTATGGGAGAGTAAAACCTGAGGATGTAGCAACCATCCTAGAAGATATCGAAACTGATGAAAATATGCACTCTGAGGTAGGGTTGCAGCAATAGTATAGGAGGGATAAATGTGTCAGCAATAAAATCGCTAGATGAACTAAAAGCCTTGAGAGATAAGTATAAAAGCAGTGTAGATCTAAGAGATTCGGGTGATCCAGAAAGCAAGGTACGTATCTCAGTTGGAATGGCAACCTGTGGGATTGCGTCTGGCTCCAGAGAGACCATAAATGCAATTATAGATGAAATACGAAAGGAAAACCTTGATAATGTGGCTGTAGTACAGACTGGCTGTATGGGCTACTGCTACGCAGAGCCGATAGTTGAGGTAAAGCTGCCAAACAAGGAGCCTGTTCTGTATGGCAAAATAAATGCAGCGAAAGGCAGAGAAATTGTAAGCAGTCATATTAAAAACGGTCAGGTAATAAAAGATTGGGTCGTAGAAAGGACTGGGTGTTAGTATGAGCAATTTCAGAATGGATTTGCTGGTATGCGGAGGAACCGGATGCCAGTCAACTGATAGCTTTGAGCTGGCAGAAAAGCTAAATGCCGAAATAAAAGCTGCCAAGCTGCAAGATGAAGTAAGGGTTGTTTTGACTGGCTGCTTTGGCTTTTGTGAGCAGGGACCTATAGTTAAGGTAATGCCGGATAATATTTTTTATGTAAGAGTATCACCAGATCAAGCCGCTCTTCTTGTAAAAGAGCATATACAAAAAGGCAGAGTTGTTCAGGAGCTTTTATATGAGGAGCCGGAAACAAAGCAAAAGCTGGATGAACAAAGCGATATGCCCTTTTATAAGAAACAAAACCGTATAGCATTAAAAAACTGCGGTCTTATTGATCCCGAAAATATAAATGAATATATTGCTGTAGACGGCTATCAAGCTCTTGGGAAGGTCTTAACCACAATGTCACCTGCGGAGGTAATAGAGGAAATAAAGAAAAGCGGTCTAAGGGGACGTGGAGGCGGCGGCTTTCCCACAGGTCTTAAGTGGGAATATACAAAAAAATCGGATGCAGATATTAAATTTATCATATGCAATGCCGACGAAGGCGACCCAGGTGCATTTATGGATAGAAGTATCCTGGAGGGTGATCCCCACAGTGTCATAGAGGCAATGGCAATTGCAGGGTATGCCATAGGAGCACAAAAGGGATATGTATACATCAGGGCTGAGTATCCTCTTGCAATACATAGGTTAAAAATAGCAGTTGAACAAGCATATGAGCTGGGGCTTTTAGGCAAAAACATACTTGGAACGGACTTTGGCTTTGATATATATCTTAAATATGGCGCAGGTGCCTTTGTATGCGGTGAAGAAACAGCTCTTATCAATTCACTGGAGGGCGGAAGAGGAGAGCCAACTGTCAAGCCTCCCTTCCCTGCGGAAATAGGCTTATGGAAAAAGCCAACCTCTATAAATAATGTGGAAACCTTTGCAAATATCTGCCCCATAATACTTAACGGTGCTGACTGGTTCAAATCCATAGGAACAGAAAAAAGTGCAGGTACAAAGGTATTTGCCCTTGCAGGCAAGATTAACAATGTTGGTCTTGTAGAAGTACCTATGGGTACAACCTTGAGAGAAATAATATTTGACTTAGGCGGCGGAATAAAGGATGATAGAAAATTTAAAGCAGTGCAGACAGGCGGCCCTTCTGGAGGCTGTATCCCGGAGCAGTATTTGGATACACACATAGACTATGACACCCTTGGCGAAATCGGCTCCATGATGGGCTCCGGCGGAATGATTGTTATGGATGAGGATAACTGCATGGTCAATATTGCCAAGTTCTATTTGGAGTTTACTGTGGATGAATCCTGCGGCAGATGTACTGCATGCAGAGTGGGAAATAAAAGGCTTCTTGAGATATTGACTCATATAACAGAGGGCGAAGCAGAAATGGAAACTCTTGAGAGGCTTAAGGATTTGTCTCAGATAATCAAGGATTCGTCACTGTGCGGACTGGGTCAGACCTCACCAAACCCTATATTAAGCACTATGAAATATTTCTGGGATGAATATGTAGCGCATGTAAAAAACAAAAACTGCCCTGCAGGAGTGTGTACCAAGCTGCTGAAATATCATATTGACCCCGAAAAATGCAAGGGCTGTACCTTATGTGCAAAGGCATGTCCAGCAGGTATTATATCCGG
Organism: uncultured Clostridia bacterium; assembly: GCA_937930535.1. Lineage (GTDB taxonomy): Bacteria > Bacillota > Clostridia > Lutisporales > Lutisporaceae > CALGKJ01. The sequence goes on along the minus strand of CALGKJ010000069.1, from coordinate 21,814 downwards.
CAAGGTAAAAGAAGCCCATGTAATTGACAAGGAGGCATGTATCAAGTGCGGTGCATGTGAAAAGATATGCAAATTCGGTGCGGTACTACGGAAATAGTAACTAGGAAATAGATTGGAGTGAAACATATGTCTAAGGTAAAACTTACTATAAATGATATAGCAGTTGAAGCGGAAAAGGGCATGACCATAGTTGATGCTGCAAAGCTTGTAAATATAAAGATACCTACACTTTGCCATCTTAACATCCACGATATAAAGATGGTTAACAGAACAGCTTCCTGCCGAGTTTGTCTGGTAGAGGTGGAAGGAAGGAGAAATCTCGCCCCAGCATGTGCTACAGAAGCTGTTGAGGGCATGAAGATAAATACTAACTCTCTAAGAGCAATAAAATCCAGAAGAGCAATGGTAGAGCTGCTGCTTTCAGATCATCCTACGGATTGTCTGGTGTGCGAAAGAAATACAAACTGTATGCTTCAAAGTCTGGCAGCTGAGCTGGGTATCCGCAAGATTAAATATGAAGGTGCAATGTCCGAATATAAAAAGGACTCCTCAAGTCAGGCATTATACCGAAACTCAAATAAGTGCATAATGTGCAGACGCTGTGAAACCATGTGCAACGAGGTGCAGACTGTAGGTATTTATTCAGCAGTTGATAAGGGCTTTGAAACAGTAGTATCCCCTGCCTTTGGTCTGCCAATGCTGGATACTCAGTGTGTGTTCTGCGGACAGTGTACTCAGGTATGTCCCACTGCTGCACTAACAGAGGTCAGCCATGTGGCGAAGCTTTGGGAGGTATTGGCTGATGAGGATTTGCACGTTGTGGTACAGACTGCACCTGCTATAAGAGTAACAATTGGTGAAAAATATGACATGGACGGTGTTGACTGTACGGGAAAAATGGTATCAGCTCTCAGAAGACTTGGCTTTGACATGGTATTTGATACCAACTTCGGTGCTGATGTGACAATAGTTGAGGAAGCCCACGAATTTATTCAGAGAATCAAAAATGGCGGAAGGCTTCCTATACTTACAAGCTGCTGCCCAAGCTGGGTAAAGTTTATCGAGCATCAATTCCCCAATCTTTTGGATATACCTTCTAGCTGCAAGTCTCCCCATATTATTTTAGGGGTGCTGACTAAAACCTATTATGCAGAAAAATATAATATTGACCCCAGCAAAATTGTAATGGTTTCAGTAATGCCATGTATAGCAAAGAAGTATGAGATAATGCGTCCCGAAATGCAGCATGAGGATCAAAGAAATGTTGATATAGTAATTACCACTAGGGAGCTTATTGCTATGCTGACCGAGGCAGGTATAGACTTTAAAGCCTTGCCCGATGACGATTTTGACAACCCTATGGGAGAATCCACAGGTGCTGCTGACATATTTGGTACTACAGGCGGTGTAATAGAAGCAGCTCTAAGAACTACCTATGAATGGATGACTGGAAAAGAGCTTAAGGAGATAGACTTCCATTCCGTAAGAGGGTTAGATGGGCTAAAGGAGGCAACCGTAGATATTGACGGAAAGCCCTTTAGGATAGGAGTAGCTCACGGACTAGGCAACGCAAGAATACTGCTGGATAATATTCAGGAGGGCAAGGAGGAATATCATGCAATAGAGATCATGGCATGTCCCGGCGGCTGTATAGATGGCGGCGGTCAGCCTTATCACATGGGCGATATCGAAAAGGTAAAAAAGAGAATGGAAGCAATATACAAGATAGATGCGGCTAAGCCACTAAGAAAGTCCCATGAAAACCCTTATGTAAAGAAGCTGTATGAGGAATATCTGGGAGAAATAGGCGGAGAAAAGGCTCACAAGCTGCTGCATACTCATTTTACTGCTCGGGAGAAAATATAGGAGAAGCGACCTTTTGGGGTCGCTTTTTTTATCAGTCTTACATTATTTCCTTCTTTTTAAACATATACTGTCCTAATATTAGAAGCAGTGTGATATATAACAATTGATAAATAAATTTATTGGTGATGCCTAAAGGAATCACATCATTATATACAGCACTAAGCTTATTGTGGATAGAAGGAACTGATATGTTAACTACAGGCACAAAGGCAGCAAGCACTCTTCTTAGTTTAGTGCTTATTGGTATAACTACCTCCGCAAATGGTATTTTAAGAAAAGCGTATAAATTGAATACGGCCAGTCCCAAAATACCAACAAAAGCACTCTTATAACCTTTTAAATGTATTGATGATACAAATGTCAGTGTCATTAGTACAAGCATATTTATAAATACATTCCTAAAAACCAAAAATACGCTGTTAATATTATTCCTCACTCCTAAGACTAACGCTGCCATTATAAAGTTTAATATTAATAATAGCAATACCAAAAATATAGCAATTACCAATCCAATCCAGTTTCCCCAATAGTACTTATATCTCTTAGGAAATGATGTTAACATAATGTAAATTTGTCCTGACTCTATATCCTTTCCAAAAACACCCATGCCTATATAAACAGAAGTTAGCAGTGCATATATAGAACATACTATTATAAAGTTATTTATCAGTAGGGTTGATTTAATGTCACTATTGAAGGAAGCATCACCTAAAGATAATACCCCAGAATCAATAAACATATTATAATTAAGAACAATAAATAACAATAATGTAATAAACATAAAAAATTTATCATCCATTAACGCTACAATTCTATATTTAACGGCTTGCTTCATTAGGCTTCTCCTTCCCCATCAGAGTCTGAAAATACCACTCTTCTAAATCCAGTTTATTTGAATCTACGTTTTCATTAGATATAGAGATTTCGGATAGCAACTGTCCTTCATCCATTAACCCTACCCTATCACTTATCTTTTCAAGATCCGCCAATAAATGTGAGGTAATAAGTATTGTTGTTCCATTATCAGCCATTTCTCTAATATATTTTAATATTTTTCTTCTGGAAATTGGGTCTAAGCCATCTGTTGGCTCATCTAATACCAACAGCTCCGGGTCATTAATCACAGCTTGGATAAATGCTATTTTTCGTTTCATACCCTTTGATAGCTTGTTTATATTCATGTCTAATGCTTTGTGTATGTCCAACAATATTGCCAGCTCATTTATCTTGCAATCAACATATTTGCTTTCAAGTCCTCTTAGTATGCCTAGATCCTTTAAATACTGCCTTGCAGTTATGATAGAAGGAATCTGCAATAGCTCAGGCAGATATCCCACCTTGTTTTTTTCCATAACAATGTTTAAATCTTTATCATTAAATGTTATCTGCCCATTTGTAAGCTTAATAAACTTTAGAATACACTTAATAGCAGTTGTTTTCCCTGCCCCATTTTGCCCTATTAAAGCATATATTTCCCCTTTAGAAATGTCGAAGGAAACATTTCTGACAGACTCTGTCCCATTCCGCTTAAAAGGGTCAATATATATTTTTTGAAGACTTATAACTCTTAAACTCATATGCCCTTCTCCCTTAACAATTTAGCTGGTAAAAAGTCCTTATTTATCCTTGGTAAAGATACTGTTGGCTGAAATTCATATAACTCTTTATGTTTTCCATCTTGAATTATTTTAATTGTGGGATTGATGCAAACTACTTTATCAGAATTGCTGACACCCTCTTTTGTAATAAGAGGAATTAATAAAGTTGTATATTTAGTTGTATTATCACTAGCAGCTATATGTATAGGCTTGAATTGACCTTCTATATTTTCTCTTATCTGGATTGAATCAAATATTTTAACGCTTTTGTCATGCTTGTCTCTCAGACTATTAAAATAATTATAGTCATATTCACCGTCTAGTACTGTAATATTATCTACATCTATACCAAAATTCCTTATTCCTAAATCTATATCTTCGATAATAACTTCTTTTCCTGATGTATCTATCAGTAAAATAACACCTGACGCCATGGTCTTACTATTTATTAAGGGTTTGATCAACTGTACCCCAAACCAATAGCTGATACAATTCTCTTGAAAATCACTTTTCGTTTTTACTAATATATCAATTTTACCAAGGGTAAATCTTTCTGTCTTACCATCTACAAACTGTATGTCAACATATTCAGGATTATATATACCGCTTTTTTCATATATAAAATAACAATCTATAGAACGCATAATGTAACCTTTATCTTTATAACCATTTTGTATCTGCCATTCCAAAGCACTGATTTTTTCAGAGTTTTTATCTACCAGATATATTGCTTTGATATTGCTAGTTGACGCCATTTCACTTAATTCCTCTTCATCAACAATCACAATTGGAATTTTAAATTTTTCATTTTCCAAACAATATATACTGCCTTCACACTCAATATTTGCTTGCTTAAAATGGGGAAAACCACTTATCTTACTTTTATTTATAAATAAAAAAATCATGCCTGTACATATTATTAAAAGAATAATCGATAAAAATAATATTATTCTTTTCTTCATTTAGACCACCTACTTTTATAATAATAGTTTTCCGCACCTGATGTTTTTACACGTTGGTTTCAATACTCGCATAATGTAAACGCGCTTGCTATACAGATATATGTCATTGAAGTACTATATTTCTCTGTACTACCAAAGGATACTTCTAACTCAAAGTAGATTAACATATTTTTACCGCCGCTTCAATATTTTAATATCGACTATATTCGACATAATTTAACATTTCAATGCCACTAGGCTCTAAGCTAATATACCCCCCACTCCTACATTACTACCCAAAATACAATCAAAATTATAGCAAACAACACCCTTTAGATTAGGAGTAGCTCACGGACTAGGCAATGCAAGAATAATGCTGGATAATATTCAGGAGGGCAAGGAGGAATATCACGCAATAGGATAATGGCAATTTCGGGGGCTGTATAGATGCGGCTAAGCCACTAAGAAAGTCCCATGAAAACCCTTATGTAAAGAAGCTGTATGAGGAGTATCTGGGAGAAATAGGCGGAGAAAAGGCTCACAAGCTGCTGCATACTCATTTTACTGCTCGGGAGAAGATATAAAAATCATAGTTTAACAATAAAAGTCCAAGTGCGCTTTTACAAAACCGCACTTGGACTTTACTAATCTCTCATTAAAATATCTTAATATTGCACTACATCGCAAGCCATAATACAAGTAAAATTATAGTAGACATCACTCTGGTAATCATCAAATAAGCATCGCTAGGCTCGGCATCTCTGAATTTCCACCCCTCCGTCATTGCCCATGTAGTTCTAGGGCTTACTATTCCAATTGCTAAGAATATACTAAAAATAACCTTTACGAAAAACGGCATTTAGCACTCCCCCTTTTATATCATTTGATTTGTGCAACTTGTCAGCTCATTATATTATAGCAGTCAGTTAGTATACTTGTCTAAATATTACTAATATTCTTATGTACTGCCAATAATCTGGAAGGTGTTTTTTGAAATATGTAGAATATTAGTAATTATATATTTCTAATACATTTATTGGGGTGGATATTATATGCTTGTTTTACTAAGTGATTTTCATTTTGCTGATGGTACGGCTGGGGAACATAATATTCTGACAAAGACTCTTATTGAAATATTAAGCGAGCTGAGTACTAACGCAAGGAACGTTAATGCCAAAGAAATAAAGATAGTTTTTTTAGGCGACATATTCGACCTTCTTAGAACAGAAAAATGGTTTGATGTGCCTATGAACCACAGACCATGGGGGGTTAAAACTATCGATGACATGGTCAAAATGGAGCAGCATGCAAATGTAATAATGGATGCGATAATAAATCATAAGGAAAATGCAAATACCTTCGAGCTGCTTTCCATGAGCCTCAAGGAGCGTTTTGGATTTCCAGTTGAACCAGAAAAAATTTACATAGTAGGCAATCACGACAGACTCTGTGCACAGCTTCCCTCTATATACAGCAAAGCAATAAAGGCTCTAGGTGCAAGCAATACAAAGGTAAAGCACTATTATAAGGATAAAACCTATGGAGTTTTTGCTCGTCACGGTCATGAGTTTGACGGCTTCAACTATGAAGGCTCTATATGCTTTACTAATGATGATTATTTAAAAATGCCTATAGGTGATGCTGTTACAACTGAGCTTATTGCAAGAATGCCTTATACTGTAATGAGACACGAAAAAGTTAGGAATCTGCCCGAAGAGGATAAAGCAACACTTAAAAGAAACCTTCAGGAAATAGAAAGTGTAAGACCTTTAGCCTCTACCATAGACTGGCTTTTTTACAAGGTTAAGGCTGATGCATGGCTGGGTGGTATTGTAAATGACTGTATAAAAAAGGTAGTACGTGATTTCAAAAAAATAGACTTTGTGAAAAACTGGATTAAAACTCATCATAAACCATTCCATTTATTCGACAATGCAAATTTAATAAGAATGGCTTTGTTTTTATTAAGCACACTTAATCTTAAGCAGATACAAAAGATACTCAAAATTGCTGATATTGTTACAGTAAAATATCGAGATCCCCTTTTAAAGGGAGCTATGAGCAAGCTGGATCGTCTGGGTCCTGATTTTTACTATATATCATTAGGTCATACACATATGCCGGTTCAAATACCTATTAAAGTAGATGATTCTGTTAAAGGAAAGCAAAGAGACTTGTTTTATATAAATACAGGAACTTGGGTGGACAAGTATCAAGGAGCTGTTCAAAAGGGCTTTATTAACTGGAATTATATTACCTACACAATCTTTTATAGTGTAAAGGAAGCACAGCATACAGATGTGGATGATGTAGACTTCCCTCTATTTGAAACTTGGAATGGGGCATTGAAAAAGGAAAAAAGCTGATATATGAAAGCAACCATAAAATAACTATTGACATATTGACTACCCGGTCATATAATAAAACTATAGATATTGACCGTGTAGTCATATTTTTTTACATACACCATGACCACCTAGTCAATAACGTTGCAACTTAATATTTACAACTTGAAGGATAAATAGGCTGTAAAATTTTAGTATTAAAACACAGGAGGTGAAAGTTATGCCATTATGGGGATGGATTGCATTATTTGTTGTATTGTCAGCAATTATGATACCTATAAAACTAAAGATTTTAAAGAAAATGACATCACAAAAAAACAGCTCCTATACTGATGAGGAGTAGCATAATCAGTGGAGCGCTGCCTGAGACTTGCTCTATGAAAAGCTGGGTAGCCCAAATTTTCATACAGGTTAGGAGGTTTATTATGATTAAGGTAAAAAATTTGTATCACTCATATTCCAAGGATCAAAACTATGCAGTAAAGGACGTATCCTTTGATATATCAAAGGGTGAGCTTTTCGGCTTTCTTGGACCAAGCGGAGCTGGAAAGTCTACCACTCAAAAAATACTTATCGGACTTTTAAATTTGCAAAAAGGTCACATACAAATAGACGGAAAGGATATAAAGCAAAGAAGCAGAGATATTTTTAATCACATCGGTGTTTCCTTTGAAAGACCAAACGTGTATAAAAAGCTTACCGGAATAGAGAATCTCCAGTTTCACAGCGAAATGTTCAGTGTAACCACAGAAGACCCTATGACACTCCTAAAGCTTGTAGGGCTTGAGGATGCCGCACATAAAAAGGCAGGCAGCTACTCAAAGGGTATGCTTCAAAGACTCGTATTTGCAAGATCTATGATAAACAAGCCAAAGATATGGTTTCTGGATGAGCCTACATCAGGACTGGATCCTACTACCGCAAGCATCATCAAGGGTATAATAAAGCAAAAACAGCAGCAGGGTACTACGATATTTATGACAACTCACAATATGCATATAGCAGAGGAAATTTGCGACAGAGTTGCTTTTATTACCAATGGTGTAATAAGTGCCATTGATTCACCAAGAAATTTAAAGCTGCAATATGGCGAAAGGTTCGTCACTATAGAGTATAAAAAAACTGACAGTCTTTTAAGCGAAAGCCTATCTATTGTTGATGAAGCTGGTAAAAAGCGTATAAACGAAATTATTTCTAATTATACTGTTGAAACAATGCACACACAAGAAGCCACTCTGGAGGATATATTTATAAAAGTCACTGGCAAGGAGTTGAAATAATATGAAAAGGTTATTTGGACTTTTAAAAAAGGATTTTAAGATAGCCTTTAGAAACTTCTTCTTCCTCATAATATTCGTTGTATCTTTGATATTGGTATCAGTAACTAACTTCCTTATACCTGAAAAAATAAACACTGATGCAAAGCTAATTTATGCTGTAGAAAATATTCAAGTTAGCGAACATAATATACTGTTAAAATATTTGGAAAGCCAATCCAGCAGTATCAAAGCGTCATCAAGAGAACAAGTAGTTGAAGAAATGAAAAAAGACAGAAGCACTATGGGTATTATTATTACAAATAGTAACAATCAGCCAGCTTTAGAAATAATAGTTCAAGGCTACGAAAACGAGAAAAGCAAAGAAGCTCTGGCACTATCCTTTGAAGCTATGCTTAAGGCAGGAAGCATTGACACAAGTAATATAGAAACTATTGTACTAAAGGATGCCAAGGATTTTAACTCCATACCTCTCAATAAGGGCTTCGTCCCTCTTATTCTTTTAAATGAACCTGTTATGCTGGGCTTTATTTTGCTGGCTACACTAATATTTATGGACAAGGAAGAAGAAACTGCAAAGGCATATATGACAACACCGGGAGGTATTTCCAGATACCTGCTTTCCAAAATTATTCTAATGTCTGTACTTGCACTTATGTCTACAATACTAATAACAGTCTTTACTATAGGTTTCAATATTAACTGGCTGCACCTTGTTTTGATAATAATTGCAGGCAGTGTATTCAGCTCAACAGTGGCAATGGTTATGGCAAGCTTTTTTGATAATATATCCAAGGCGATGGTATGGATATTAGCCCTAAGCCTTGTATTTACAGTACCTATGGCATCATACTTTATACCAAGCTTCGCTCCCGGATATATCAGAGTAATGCCAACCTATGGTCTGATGTTTGCTATTAGAGAAGCAATATTCCCTATGGGAAATCCTTCTATAATATATGAAAATGTTATTATATTATCTATTATCAGCTTAGTGCTTTACGGTTTGTCTATAGTGTTATACCGCCGCAGTATATGTGCTGATTAGCCAGAGGCAATTAGCCCGGGGCAATCAGCCAGCCTATGATTAAATGATTACTGATGTAAAGTTGGGTAGACCAACTTTACATACAGGTTAATATGAAAATAAAGCTGCGTCTGTCTAGGGTCACTTCCTGAGACTTGCTTTATTTTCATTGATTGCTGATGTAAAGCTGGGTAGACCAACTTTACATACAGGTTAGGAGGTATAAAAATATGAAAAGGATTTTATCAATATTCAAGCGTGATTTTAAAAGCAGCGTGAGAGAATTTTTACTGCTATATATAATAATAGCCCCCATTCTTCTGGCAGTTGGGCTGAGATTCTTTATTCCCAGTGTAAATTCCATATCACTGCAATTTGCTTTGGACAGCAAGCTGGATCAAAGGGTAGTAGAGGAATTCAGCAGATATGGCAGGGTTGAAATAATTGATGGTATCGAAGCTATCAAAAGCAGGGTAAATAAGGTGGATGATATAGTCGGAGTAATGCAAAAGGAAGATGGGAAATACCAGCTTATTATGGAGGGTAACGAAAAAGGAAACTACAGCTTTATACCGCAGCAGATAATCAGCAATATTACGACTGACAGTCAAAGTGTCAACAAGCCGTCCATAGCTTTCAGCAGTATAGGCATAAATATGCCTCCTATTGCAATATATGGTTCAAGCTCTATAATACTTATGGCAATCATATTCTCGGGTATGGTTATCGGACTGAATATAATTGAAGAAAAGGAAGCCAAAACAATAGAAGCTTTAAATGTTACTCCTATGCAAAGACTGGAGTTTATAGCAGGCAAATGTCTGACTGCCTTCACCTTGCCTGTATTTCAGGCATTCATAATAATATGGATATTAAAGCTCAATAACTTAAACTATTCAATGCTGTTAATAATGACTATAGCCAGCTCCTTTATAGCAATAATATTTGGATTCTTGATCGGAATATTAAGCAGTAATCAGATTGCAGGCATTGCTAATTTTAAGTTTTTACTCCTATTTGTTTCTGCATCATTTGTAGGTGCTGTGGCACTGCCTGCTTCAATGCAGAAATTTTTATACTGGTCTCCTCTATACTGGAGTACTATAGGACTAATAAATATAGTAAAAAATACAGCTTCCTGGCTGGATATATGGACATATTCCATAAGCATTTTAGGACTTACATTTATTATCTTTATAATGTTCAAAGGAAAAATCAAAAAAGGGCTTTCTGCGTAATAAGTAAAAGCTATAAATTAAAGGAATGGGTATCACCAAATGCCCACTCCTTTAATTTATAGCTAAAAACCCTATATTAATTTTCAAGTCCATCTGTAATTAATAAGTCAAGCCGGACAGGGTGCAGTCTTTCTGGCCTGCTGACACAATATATAAATGCAGTTTGATCCTGTATTTTATCAATTATTCCATACATTCCGTGCCATTCGGTTCTATCATTTATTCTGACTATATCACCGTTCTTCATTATATTACCTCCAATACGCTAGTTTATTTCTCTATAAAGCAAAATCGCTACGTAATATAATTTGTTATATTACAGTATATGATTCACGATATATGATTGCCAGAAAATTTTTGTTCTATAAGCTTATTTGCGTATATTGGAGAAATTTATTACTTTAATACTAAAATCAATGGAATAATTAGCGGGTTCAAGCTTTATTTCTTAGAAATCAGCTATTACATTTCTCAATACCTGTCTATCCAGCAGGACACAATTTATAAATCTCTCCCATGCTTCATAGACAGCTTCAGTACACGGCTAAACCTTGCCTACAGGGGACAAATACACTGTAAACTCATCCTCCCCATCAGCTCTGATTATATTATCTGTAAGTGCCTGATCATAAGCAGCAATAGCACAAGTACCACAATTTACGGTCTCACAAGCCAGATAAAGATTCTGACATATATGACCTGCATCCAAAAGCATTGGTTTATGTGATGTTATGCTGTATCTCCATTCTCCCCTATATGCAACACAGCTCCAGATAAATACTACTGCGCTGCTGCCCACAAAGCTCTGTCCCAGTGTCGCATCTGTAATTTTCTGCTGCATATCAGCGTCGCTGTACATATATAAAAGCTCGTGGGTAACAGGCAAATAGCGGTAAATACCCTTTTCAAGTCCTTCAACCTTGTTAATTGCCAGATAGGTTTCAAAAGGATGCCTTGCTCCAGCAGAAGGAACTGGTCTTTTCGTAGCATATCCATCATTTACTACCTTATCGACCCCTTGAGTAGCCCATAAAAGGAAGGAAAGCTCCTTCATGGTCAGCGGCTCATCTGTATATTTTCTTACGCTTCTTCTGTTTTTCAAGCATTGGTAAATATCTGCCTCGGCAAATATCGAGCTATTAAAATCCGGCAGTTGAATCACCACAGAGTTATCCGCAACAGGCTTTTGCAGCGGAGGCTGAGGAAGCTTCTTATCTTGATCTGACTCTATTCCTAGTCTTTCAGCTTCTTCAAAATTAGATTTCATAAATTTACGATTGGTTTTTATTATTTCCTTAATACTCATTTCACTAAATCCTCCTAACCTGTATGTAAAGTTGGTCTACCCAACTTTACATCAGCAATCAATGAAAAGAAAGCAAGTCTCAGGAAGTGACCCTAGACAGACGCAGCTTTATTTTCATACTAAAAATAAGCGATTAGTTTACTGCATTTCATCCCATTTGGTGTATAGCACATCCAATTGAGTCTCCAGCACTGACAGCTTATCATTACTTTCCTTCAGCAAAACATAATTTGAGGAGTTTTGCGGTTCTTCCATTATTTTTTTAATTTCAGCCATCTCCGCTTCAAGTGCCTCAATCTGTGCTTCTATTTTTACTCTTTCTACTTCTTTGTTATCTCTTATAATAGCTTTTTTTACCAGTGGTTTACTTGGCTTGATTTCCTTTTTTATCTCTGCTTGCTGCACAGGCTTTACATACTTTTCCTTAAAATAGTCGTAGTTGCCCGGATAGTTGACCAGCTTTCCATACTCAATATTATACAGTCTGTTTGCAAGCTTATTTATAAAATATCTGTCATGGGATATAAATAATATAGTACCCTCATAGCTTTCCAAGGTTTCCTCCAAAGCCTCTCTGGTATCTATATCCAGATGGTTTGTAGGCTCATCCAGTATAAGAAAGTTTACATCCTCATACATCAGCTCCGCCAGTCTCAACCTTGTTTTTTCACCTCCGCTTAGATCCTTGATCCTTTTAAATACAGAATCCTTGTAAAATAAAAACCTTGCCAGTGTGCCTCTGGCTTCTCCCTCGGTGATATTAAACCTGCGTCTGAACTCCTCCAATATTGTAAGGCTTTCATCCTCCATCTGCACTACCTGCTCCAGATATCCTATCTTAACGTTTGAGCCGACTCTCAATACTCCATCATCAGGCTGTTCCTGCCCTAATATCATCCTAAGCAATGTGCTTTTTCCAGTTCCATTGGCTCCTATAATGCCGATCTTTTCCTTAAACCGCATATGAAAATCTGCATTGTCATATATTATCTTATCCCCATATTGTTTGGAAATATGCTCGCATATGACTACATCCTTTCCGCTTCTGTCGCCTAAGTCAAAATCAAGCTCAACAGATTTCCTTTCAAGTACAGGTTTTTTTATCTTTTCCATTCTGTCCAGAGCCTTTTGCATACTTGCCGCTTTTTTAAAGAATTTTTCATTGTCTCCCCTGTTTCCCCAATCTCTGAACCTTTTGATAGCTTCCTCCATATGCTTTATCTTCTTTTGCTGATCCTGATAGTTTTCAAACTCTACCAGCAGTCTTCTTTCCTTTTCCTTAATGTAGAAGCTGTAGTTTCCATTATAGTTTTCGCATTTGCCTTCTTCCATCTCTACTATTCTGTTAATGGCCTTATCAAGAAAGTATCTGTCATGAGAAATAACCACAACAGTACCTTTATAGTCCTTTATAAAGCTTTCCAGCCATTCCACCGCCTGTATGTCAAGATGGTTGGTAGGCTCATCCAAAAGTAATAGCTCCGGCTGTGAAATCAACATTCTGGCAAACAACACTCTGGTTTTTTCACCGCCGCTTAGCACATCAAAGCTGTTATTGTACAGCTCAATAGGAATCATAAGCCCCTCGGATATTTCCTTTACCCTGCTGTCAATGTTGTAGCCGCCAAGAGCCTCAAAGCGTTCAACCAAAGCTCCGTATTTTTTCATCAGCGAATCCAGCTTGGAAGAATCTTTTTCCACAGACATTTCAGACTCGTATTTTTCCATTTCTGCTTTTATTTCTAGTATTTCCTGCAAGCCTCCTACAAGCACCTCATACATGGTTTTGTCAGGGTATTCCCCTGTCATTTGCTCAAGATATCCTACCTTTATATTCTTTCTTAGTGCCAGCATACCGTTGTCGTGCTTCTCTATACCTGCAATTATCTTAAAAAGCGTAGTCTTGCCGCAGCCATTTGTGCCTATAAGGGCAAGCTTTTCTCCCTCGTTTATTTCCATTGTTATATCGTAAAGAACCTTTGTGGCTCCATAATATTTTTCTAAATTTTTTATTGCTACTGCTATCATACTCAGTGTTCTCCCTTCATATCTTCAATCTTATCAAATAATAAAGCCATGGGTGATATAAATACCTACCCATGGCTTATGATTCTTTAAAAATCTAAATATCAGTATATTTATAAATAGCGATAAAACTACTTACCAAACTTATACTGACCTAGACAGTATCATATATGAAAATTCCATGTAAAGGCTTATATTTACCCGGTTGACGTATTCTTCTAAAAAAGGACAGACTGCCCCTATATAAAGCTATTACATGAGATTTTTTGGAATTTATATAAATTGTAAAAAGTCTAGCTTTTGAGTCAATCCAGTAAGATATATTCATCCTTTACACCACCTTTCTGATTCAGTAGAATGTTATATCACCGTAATATAACATATCATTTTTAGTTTATTATTAAAATTGAGCTTTGTCAATTGGTTATTATTGAAATTCTTAGTTATGTGGCGTTTTTAGTAAAGTGATAGAATAGATATACATACATACAGAACAACGTTGGTCGGTAGTTCCTTATGTAATATACTGGGTGGCTGGGGAAATACAGCCTATCATTTTTACAAAGTATGCGTAGTATTTTACCATGGAACTGGTGGAATGGATTTTTGAAGCTATTGGTTATTAGAAGTATTGTGTTTATTATCACAATAGCTTCTTTTATTATATGAAGCTCTTATTTGGTTTTTTGATCAAAATCAAATGTGTAAGGAATGAGGAAGTTAAAAGAAGAAAGAGAATGCCTGAAGGTGAGATAAAGAAAGTATGAGGAATAATATATGATAACTATTAAGCTGTTAGTTTTTGTGATAAAATTATGTATACAATAATTATATCTATAATGGAAAAGCTAGAGCGAAGTGGTTTTTTTATTATAGTTTATAATATGCTACGGTAAACCGTATCACAAATGACTGTGGTTTTAGTTTATTATTAAAATACTATATTAATGTTGAACATTGATGGTGTTTGTTTTAAAATGTGTTTATTCGATATAAATTATTAGGAGGGTTAAAAGAATGAATCTAAATAAAAAGTGGAAAGAACTTAAGAATAATGCAAGCACAGAAAATGTTCTTATGACAGTATCTGACATTGTAAATTATTACTCGAGGGGTAGAGTAAATATAAACCCATCTTATCAAAGGAATTATAGGTGGACAAATGAGCAGAAGACAAAGTTTATTGAATCATTATTGCTTAAGTATCCCATACCTCCAATTATAACAATTAAGACTGAAAATGATTTAGGTCTAGTTGAGTATGAAATAATTGATGGAGTTCAAAGACTTTCTACAATTTTTGAATTTATGAAGATAAAACCAGAAGATGGGCAATATATCGAAAATGCAAACCAAAAACTTGGAAAATTAGAAGGTGCAAATAGTTTTATTGAAATAAACGGTAAGGACTGGGATGATTTTAAGGAGGAGCAGTTTGATTTTATCTTTGAATCATCAACATTATTATTTATTAATCTTGTTACCAATCATGAGGACGTCAAGTATGAGATGTTTGAGAGACTAAATTCATTATCAACTGTATTATCACCCCAAGAAATCAGGAGTTCCATAATAGCAATGAAGGATGCTAATATTTTCAAGTGCATTAATAAGAAGGTTTTTGATATTAGCAAAGGATTTCTTAATAAGGGGGAATTAGCAATAAGAGACGATTTAGCATTATTTATTGAATTTTCTCTTATAAAAAGGTATAAAGAATATATTGATGTTATAAACCAAAAAATTCAATTTCTTAAAGATATAAATTCAAAAAATAAAGATAGGCATTTTGATTTGCTCTTAACATCTTATGTAAGAGAAGTAAAAATCGAAGAGTTAGAGGAAGATCTTGCTGCTTATGAGGATTTTGTGTCTTTAAATAAAGATTTATATTTTAAAAAGTATGATGAAGATAAAGACTCAACAGTGGGAAATGTTATAAGGTTCTTTTTTGAAATTTTGAGTTTCATGTATTTTAAATCTAAAAATCACATAAATAAAGAATTTTACAAGCATAATTTTAATCAAAACTATGCAGATATAATGAAGTATAAAGTTAAAAGGAATAACCCTAATGCAAGAGCTAGATTTGAAATAGCTAAGAAAATTGTGGAGGACTATGAAGATGGATGTGAATTATTCTAGTCTTGATGTAATTGAAAAATATGAGCTAGTTTTCAGAGAGCTAATAATAGATGAAGAAAAATATGACATAAATAATAACCATAGAAAGCTGATTGATATGGTAGGAGGATTAGGATTAACAAACTCTATACACGAAAAGTTTATAAAGTGTATTTTATTTGAATATAGTAGATTGCACACTCTATCTAATGCAAAAACAGATATACTGATTCGTAAATACAAAGCCCCAAATAAAATTAAAGAATTTGCTCAAGATTTACGATTAGATTTAGAAGAGGCATTCAGCCTGGAAAAAGCATCTATACAAAACAAATTTTCATATATTACTAATGTTGAGAGTATACTCAGTGTAGTATCTGACCAAAGGCAAATTAGAAATAACTATTTGCACGGTGATTTTAATTTTGTTGACAGTATAAGTTATGAATTATACTGTCAACAAATAACACAATTTCAAGAAATACACAACTTTATATTTAAAATCTTTAGGTATAGTTTCAATAAAAATATTGATTCGCTACCTGAATTAATATAAAAAATATTATTAAAGAAAGAGAGATGACATCATGGGCTATATGGATAGAGCTTATAACAAGTATGATGAGCTAACTAATGAATATATGAAAGAAAAATCTTTAAGTGAAATTAAAGAACTTTCACTGTATTTTACGCCACATGAAATAGCTGATTGTCTTTTTAAAGATGTCATCATTACTAAGAAAGATGATATAAAGATTTTAGATACTTCTTGTGGGAATGGGATGCTAATATTAAAATTAATTGAGAAAATTCTGTTTAATTATATTCCTAATGAAATAAGTATATATGCATTTGATATTGATCCCATTTTAATCAATAATGTTAATTTAATTCTAAAACAAATTGATGTTAAGAGTCATGGAATAAAAATTAATCTTAAATTGTATTGTGAAGATTATTTACATTCAAACATAAATATTGAATTTGATTATATCGTTATGAATCCGCCATATAAAAAAGTAAATATATCAGATGTGCCTCTTAATTTGCAAGGAGTAATTATTGGACAACCTAACTTGTATCATCTTTTTATTATTAAAGCATTGGGGGCTATGAATGAAAATGGAGTTTTATGTATACTATCACCCAAAAATTATTTATCAGGAAAATATACTGAGAAGCTAAGGAATAGACTTGTTACCGAGTATAGTCTATATAAAATACATACTTTTAATAATAGACGGACTTTTTTTGATGTAAAAATAACACAAGAAGTATGTATAGTGCATATAGCCCGAAAACCTATTAAGGATGTTATAGTATCCTATAATGGAAATAAGCCTATGAAATTACCGTTAGAGAAGTTAATACTGGACTCCAAAACTAATATTATACAAACGCCAAGAGATATGAATGATTATGCCCTTATATTTAAATTTAATAAGTTTCCTAAGGGGGTAATCGGAAATAGTATCCATATGAAGACTGGTAATATAGTGCAGTTTAGAGTAAAGAATGAATTTTTAAGCGAAGAAGAATACCAACATATAGAAGGCGGAGTGCCACTGATTGTATATAGGCATATAAATTCTGGGAGTTTAATTTATAGCAAATTAGTTGATAAGATAAGAAATAAATCCATATCAATATATGACAATAATTCAACAAAATCTTTGTTAGTCGATAACAGGAATTATGTAATACTAAGAAAAAATACAGATAAGAAATATGATAAGCTTATTAGCTGTATACCATATATAAAATATTTGAAAACAGATAAGTTAGGAATTGATAATGGTCTAGCTTATTTAACAAATTATGATGATAGCTTAACTGAACTTGAAGTAAGGGGGATTCAATGTATATTGATGTCTAAACAATTTGATGACTATTATAGAATGGTTAATAGTAGTCATACGCTAAATGTATATGAGTTTGAGAATCTTCATTTTCCTGATATGCATACTATAAGAATGATAGGGATGGATTTAGGTAAAAATGACGTAACAATTAGGTTAGCTACTAAAATTATGGATAATTATCTTTAAAAACCACCAATACACCGTTACTGTGAACCATACCACAAACAAGGAGAGAATTTCATGAAAAAACAACTAACTTTAAAGAAAGTAGATGAAAACAATTTTATTGAATGTTTTAATTTAAACCTTGGATATGGACAAGATAAGTTTGTATCACACCCTATCCGCAGTTTGGCACAGGCATATGTATATTATAATCAATGTACACCATTCGCAATTTATAAGGACACCACTATTATAGGTTATGTTATGGTTATTTATGATTATGATGAAGAAACTTATAACATTTGGCATATGATGATTGATGAAAAGTATCAAGGCAAAGGATATGGAACCGAAGCTGTGGAATTATGTATTGATTATATAAAATCAAAACCATTTGGAGAATCAAATGATATTATATTAAGTTGCAATATGAATAATCCTCATGCAATTCATATTTATGAAAAGCTAGGCTTTAAAGATACAGGTGAACGCGACAATGATGAAATAATTATGAAACTATCAATTTAACGGATTAATATATCATTAGAATATTTAAAGAAGTAAAAAAATGAAATAAAATTGGGCTAAGGGGTGTGAATTTATCCAGACATGCAAGGGTCATCCTTATTTGTCCTGCTCTACTCTTAAGGAGGTAACCATATGAAAATATCACGTGAATGTATTGCATGTCTTGCTAGACAGGCAGTAGGAATAGCTGAAGAAGCGACCAACGATATAACAACGCAAGAAGAAATAATAAAAAGGTCGTTACAAGAACTAGGAAAAATGGATTTCAATGAAACAGCACCTGAAATAGCTTTTAGGATGCACCAACATGCTAAGAATATTACTGGGGTTAACGATCCGTATGCAAGATTGAAGAAGCAGTACAATGAAATTGCTAAAGAGATTTATGAGAGAATAACAGAGGAAAGATGGTTAGACAATGCAGAGGATCCTTTCGATATGGCTTGTAGACTGGCTATTGCAGGAAATATTATAGATTTTTCAGTTGGATTAAAACTAGAACATCTGGATATTGTTAAGTCGGTTGAAGATAGTATAAAGCATGACATCTATGGAACTGGAACTACCGCGTTGCGTGAAGCAGTGGAAAAGTCAAAGCGGATTATGTACATTGCTGACAATGCCGGTGAAATTATATTTGATAAGTTTCTACTAGAGAAGCTTCCAAAAGATAAGATTACTTATGTAGTAAAGGGCGGCCCAATCGTTAATGATGCGACGATGGAAGACGCAATAAATACAGGTGTGGCAGACTTAGTAAGAGTTATTGACAATGGACTTTCTGCACAAGGAACGATACTAAAAGACTGCTCAAGTACATTTAAGGACGAATTTAATAAATCAGACCTTATTATTAGTAAAGGACAAGCAAATTTTGAAACGTTGAGTAATATTAAAAATAAGACAATATTCTATTTATTGCGAGCGAAATGTAGTTCAGTTGCCAATACGATAGGGTGTAAAAAAATGGACTATGTGCTTACCCTTTGTACTTAACAACAGTTTAAAAAACTCTTATTTACTTCTTTGTCTCCTGCCAGCATGAAAAAATCTTTAACATCTACATTTTTATCACTATACATATAGGCTATTCCCCTCCAGTAGTGATAGTGAAATAATGTACTATATCCAGCTTATCCTTTTGCAAATAAAAAAGGTCATGGATACCGTTTGTCTTATCCCCATGACCTTTACATCTACTGTTATTTTACAAATTTCTCATATGCCCTGACAAGCATCAATACAGCCTGCTCTCTTGTTGTATAGCCCGCAGGATTTATTTTGTTTTCGCCTACACCGTTCATAATGCCGTTTTTATTGCAGAACTTAACATCATTTACAGCCCAGCTTGCTATATCCTTATCATCGCTAAAGCTTGAAGCTCCGTCTATGCTTGTATTTAAGTCAGCTATTGCAGCCTGTAAAGCTCTGCGTATCATTACTGCAAGCTCCTGTCTGGTTATTGGATCATTGGGTTTAAATTCTGTTGCGGTTTTACCGTTTGAGATTTTAAGATTATATGCCTTTAATATTTCACTGTTTGTTGTATCTGTAAAAGGATTTGGAGATACTGCTACAGCCTTTTTACCGCTTAGCTGTTCATACAGCTTAACAGCAATTTCGCAGAATTCCTCACGAGTTATGTTGTTTTGATAGCTGCTGAGTATTCTATCTGTTGAAAGTCCGTAGCCTATTGCCTTTTCGATTTCTGCCGCCGCCCATGAGCTTGCACCCTCAGTTTTTGATTTGGTGTTTTGTGAAGCATCAGCTTTAATATCATGGTAGTATGCACTATTATTGACGACAATTACAGTTCCATAGGTTTTAAAGCTTTCGGCTTCTGTAGCTATAGTAGTGTATCCCACCGTCATTCCTATCATAGCATCATAGAGCTTCTCTGCTTTTCCCTTCAGCTCATTTATCTGATCATCAGTGATTTCGGGGTTGTTTATAATAGTTCTTAGCATGGCTGTATCCATTCTTTTTATTTCATGCACGTAAAAATATATACATGCCACATCAGCGTTGTTTTTATCAAAATCATATGTTCCATCCGTTATTTGTTCATATGCTTCTCTTAGAGAGTCACCATCAAGCTTTCCGTGACCACTTATCATAGGAAAATCATATTTGTTGTATGCCGTAGTCATCCAATTTCCATCAGCACCCTTATTCATAAAGCAGTCCATCCTGCCTCCACTATAGATGTATGAAGCAACTACACTGCCGCTGGAGTCACTCTGTTTGGTAGGACGAACCCCCATCTGCTTCATATCATAATAATTATCGCATACTGATTTTACCTCAAGTATTTTCTTATAAAGCTGAGTACTGTTAAATATAACTGTTGATTTACTAGAAGCTTCTGAGTCATTAGCTTCCGAGTCCTTATACCCACCCGTCACCACAGAGCTTCCATTTCCAAAGGTTATTACTATCTCATTATCCCCTACTATAACAAATTGCTTTCCATCCCATGCAACACCGTTTAGGTTATCCTTAACTTTAAGGTTTTCATCCGTCCATGTAACACCATCCTTTGAGGTTGCAATATAGCCGTTTGCTCCTACAACCATAAAGCTGCTGCCGTTCCATATTATTTCCTTCAGATACTGCTTTATATCTGAGTCTGATTTTTTCCAATCTACCTTGTTATAGGAATAATATATTTTATTGTCCCCGCAAATTCCAACAGTTACAGTGTTGTTGGAGGCTATACCGCATAGACCCGGCAGACCATCACTCTTTTGGGCTGTCCAGCTAGTGCCATCCTTCGAGGTAAGCAGATACCCAAGACTATTACTTCCGCTGTAGCCCGATATCCCAGCAATAAAGCTGCTGCCATCCCATATGATGCTTTCTATACTATCTGTTATTCCGCTGGTTCTGGCAGTCCATGAGATTCCATCTGGGGAGGTATAAATAGTGCCTTGATAGCCTACAGCCGCAAATATTTTTCCATTCCATACCACGTCATTAAGCATCTGACACTTTATACCTACAGCACTTTTCCAAGTAAGACCATCAGTTGATGTTTGAATAACTCCCTCCCCAGAGTCATTGCAGCCTACTGCTGCATATCGCCCTGCTCCATATGCAGCTCCAAAAAAGTGAGCATCTCCTTCTACAGTACCATATGTCCAGTCTATGGCATCGTTTGATACCTTAACAAGGCTCGGACAACCTACTGCTACATATTTTCCCCCTGCATAAATAATGTCAAACAGCCATGTACCATCATTGTCTGCCATGACACCTACTATACAGCATTGTAAACCAAGACTGAAAACCATTATTATACTGACCAGTAATTTTAACGTTTTTTTCATATCAGCTCTCCTCCTAAATAATTTTAATACCTGCCAATTACAATATATCCAACATTTTCTCTAAAGAATTATATTAGATAAAAACCTCCATATTCCTCCTTTAATGTAATATTAAATTTATTTTTCTGATTATAACCATATATAGCAACCTATACTGCTTATACAAAAAAGCTGAATTCCAAT
>CALGKJ010000068.1 GCA_937930535.1 uncultured Clostridia bacterium | reverse complement strand
AAACCCAACAAATATTGATAAATTCGGTATTGTAGGAAGTGTATTACAAAATATAAAATTCGTAGTTATATATGTTTTGCTTATAATTAATATTGCTATGACACTACTATTATATAAGAGAAAACGGTAAGAAGAATCTGTATTTTATAATGCTAACATTATGATATCTTAAGCTAAGTCTGGACTAATTAGTTTATAAAAATGTTGAAATCAAGTGGAATACAAAATAGGGAGAAGTTTGTTTATGACTGATAGTATAATAAATAACAAAAAACTTTCGCAAAATCTTAGAAGTACCATTGCTTCATTTGCTATAGAAGGTATAAAGACAAGTAGAAAAGCACTAAAGTATTGTAAGCTTCGAGATGCTGGCAAAGTAACCTGCCAACAAGAAATAGAAGCTTTAAAGAAAAAGTATACGGAAATAGGAAGGGAATATCCAGTAACTAAGAAACATGTATAAAAATTTAATAATTATAAATATATGGTATAAATTACCATCTGTGATAAGTAAATGAGGTGTAATAATGGGTGCTGGGTATATTTATATATTAACAAATGATTCTTATAAGGGATTAATAAAAATTGGTAGTACGACGCTAGGAGCACAGGAGCGAGCAAAACAATTATCATCCAATACTGCTGTGCCTACCCCTTTTAGAGTTGCATATGAAGTTTATGTTGATGATTACTTAAATTTTGAAAAAGAGCTCCATGAAAAATTGTGTGAATTTAGAGTTAATCCTAATAGGGAATTTTTTAATTATCCATTAAATAAAGCTATTAAATTAATTGATAGTTTAAAAGACTTTGATAAATATCAAAATGAAGATAAATTTGAAGCTATTGAAATATTGCCGCAAATTCTTCAAAGATATGGTGAAAATATTGATAATCAAATTAGTTCAATGAGAATATTTCAAAATAATGATAGAGTATATTTTGAATTTACCAAGGATGAATACATATCTGAGTATTTAAAAAATCAATATATAACTAGAGTAGATTTAGCATTTATAATAGAAGATGTAGATGAAAATGATTTGCTTTTTAAATCTCAAGCACCAATAAATATAAACGTAAAGAAGTTCTTAGAGCTAGATGATATATCCATGGCAAATTGTGTTGGTGAAATATTTACTGATGATTGGATTCCTGATTAGATTTAAAATATTGTGATGCATATAAAATATCATATTAAGAATCCCTCCTAACCGAGGGCTTTTTATTTTTGTCTTTCCCCCACCAATCCTATATAATAATACTATACGATCACGCACCAAACAAAGGAGTAATAACATGTATAGCATTTTCGTAAAATTATTCAACACTCCATCAGTAACAATAAACAACAAAATAGTAATATTCCCATTTAAAAAAGCAGAAGCACTATTTTACTACCTGCTGACCAAAGGTCAAGCTGCTAGAGACGAGCTTGTAAGTATTTTCTGGAGCGAGGCAGACGAGGAAACAGCAAAGAAAAACCTTAGACATGCTATGTATATGATAAGGAAAGCCTTTGGAATAGATATAATTATTTCTCCGCAAAAATCCATAGCTATGATAAACCCAGATATAACAGTTTCTTCTGATTTACAAGCCTTTTTAAATAACAGTGAACTAGAAAGCATTAATGCCTATACAGGAGAGTTTATGCAAGGCTTTAACGTCAAGGATGGAGAGCAGTTTGAGGATTGGCTGACAACACAAAGAGAGCTTTACAAAGAAGCATACCGACAAAAACTATACGTTTATATAAATAAATGCATACAAAATGAAGATACAAAACAGGCAGAGCTTTACTCCAAGCTTTTGATAAATCAAGACCCCTTTGATGAAAACTCCTACAGCCTATTAATGAAGATTTATGCTATGGAAAGCTCCTACAATAAAGCAGTAGATACATACAACAAATTATCTGCTGTATTGGAAAAAGAGCTGGGCATATCACCAGATGCGTCAACTAAAAGCCTAATGGAAGCAATACTTGTAGAAAGAGATATAAAGCATCCTATTAAAAAGAAAAGTACGGAAGCCTTCTTTTACGGCAGGGAAGAAGAGCTTAATATAATGATGTACAACTACAACAGCTTTTTAAACGACAGCAGTCACAAATCCATCATAATTGCAGGAGAAGCGGGCATAGGCAAAACCAGATTAAAGGACAGATTTATAGAGCTTACAGGAGGACAAAAGGTACTGCTTTTACAGTCCAACTGCTATCAAGCAGAGGAGGGGTATTTTCTAAAGCCTTGGAATGATATATTTGCCAGATTAAAGGATATCATAATGAAAAGCAATATTAAGCTTCCATCCATCTGGACTAATATTATTGCTCATATATTTCCAATGTTTGCTGAGGAAAACAATATGGCTGTAGTAAGCAGTATAGAAAAAATAGACAGCTTTAAATTTCAAGTGGCTGAGGAAGCTATTATTGGAGTATTAAACAAGCTTTCCCAGAAACAAAAGCTGATACTGATATTTGATGATATTCAATGGATGGACAGCACCAGTATAACCCTGCTGAGAAACATAATGCTGCACCAAAGAAGCAAAAACATAATGCTGGTAGGAACTTGCAGAAGCGGATACGACAAAAAAATAGAAAGCTTTATCTCGACCATGTCCAAATATGATGCAATCACAAAGCTGGAGCTTCAAAGGTTTACTGAAAAAGAGGTTGAAGAAATAGCAAAAAAGGTAGTACCCCACAGTAAATGGACAAAAGAGCTGCAAAATCAGATTTTTGAAGAAACCTCAGGCAATGCCTTTTTTCTGGTTGAGCTTCTGAATACTATTAAGGATACAGGTGAAATAGGAGCACTGAATCCAAAGGCTCAGGATATACTGAAAAGCCGATTTATTGATATTCCCGACGAAGGCAGAAAGATATTAAATATTATCTCCATATTCTTTGATGAAGTATCAATAGATCTATTGAAGCAGTTAAGCGGAAAAGATGATATGGAGCTGATTGATATACTGGACGAGCTGAAAAACAAAATGATATTAAAGGAAACGGACAGCGACAGCATAAGCTATGAGTTTACTCATCAAAAGCTTAGAGAATTCATATACCAGCAGCAGTCATTGGCAAGAAGAAAGCTTATTCATAATAAAATAGGCTTGGTGCTTGAAAAGGAGCTGCATAAGGACAAAAGAGACCGCTTTATTTATCCCAAGCTGATATACCACTACAAAAACAGTGGAAACAAGCTTTCAGAGCTGAAATACAGAATAAAAAATTTGGATGTATTTTTTGACTTAAAGCATGAGCTTTTTCCTATAATAAGCTCTGGCAACAGTAATAATCCACATATTAATATTAATTCTGATGAAGCTTTAGAGCAGCTTGATATGATTGAGCAGCTAATGCAAAAGGTAAAGCTAGAGGAAACCCCCTTTGACAGCATTGCACAGCTTAATATGGAGTTTTTTCACCTAAAGGGTCGATACCATATTAAGGAAGGGGAATATGATGCTGGTACAGCATGCATAATTGAAATGATAGATACAGCATTGAAGCTTAATGACCAG
Source organism: uncultured Clostridia bacterium (assembly GCA_937930535.1). Classification (GTDB taxonomy): domain Bacteria; phylum Bacillota; class Clostridia; order Lutisporales; family Lutisporaceae; genus CALGKJ01. The sequence goes on along the minus strand of CALGKJ010000068.1, from coordinate 30,292 downwards.
AAGCATGCGCTGAAGGGCTATAAGCAAATGATATACTATAGCATTCAGATTCACGATATCAGCTTGATGGATGACTATATACAGCTAGGGCTGGAGCTGTCCATGAAGCACAATAAGCATGAGGATACAGCCATACTGCTTCGCCTTAAGGGCTTAAGCAGAATAATGCAGGGAAAATATGAGGAAGCAGAGGAGATATTGAAGCAGGCGATAGGAATGTTTAACTCCATAAATCAGGAGGACAAATATATACTGAATATTGCCGCTTGCTACAACTATATCGGAGAGATACGGCGACACAATATGAAATTTACAACAGCTCTGGATTACTACGATAAGGCAATAAACATCTGCGAGGTTAAAAGCATCCCTTGGGGCTTGACAATATTTTATACCAATGCAGGTCAGGCGGCTTTGGATATGGGGGATTATCATAGAGCCAGAGTATATCTGAATCTGGCTATCAAGATGTATAATCAGATGGATATGCTTTGGGGAAGATCTACTGCGGAAGCTTATATGGCATTGGTAGAGGTAAAGAACGGAGAATACAAAAGCGCACTAAGCTATCTGAAAAAGGCTGAAGCATATGCAGACAAGCTGAAAAGCCCGTACGAAATGGGGCTTATATATAGAGTAAAAGCAGAAATAAAATCCAGCATGGAAAGAAATATAAGAATAAACAATATATTTTCTTCCTATCTAAATATAGAGCTGGATGAATACTGTAATATAGGAATTGGTTATTTAAAAAAGCTTAAAAATCCCTATGAGATCGAAATTTTAAATGCACTAAAAAAGAACAAGGAATAATGCAGCAATACCAAAGGGGGAGCACACTTGAATAGTATTAAAGTTAAACTTCTTGGAACGCCGGAAGTACTCTATAATGAACAAGTTATTGTTTTTCCTTTTAGAAAGGTGGAAGCACTATTCTACTATCTAGCAATCAAAAAAAATGCTTCCAGAGACGAGCTGGTGGATCTGCTCTGGTCAGAGCAGGAAGACAGTCTGGCTAAAAAGAACCTTCGTAATGCAGTATACACTCTTAAAAAAATATTTGATGAAGATGTTGTAGTCTCGCCCCAGAGAGCAAATATAATGTTAAATGCCGATATTGCATGGAATATTGATCTGGAAAGCTTTATTAAGTGCGGTAATTCATCATGTGTAGAGCTTTATACAGATGAATTTTTGCAGGGGTTTTTAGTTAAGGATGCAGAGCGGTTTGAACAGTGGATGTTTCAAAAAAGAGAGCAATACCAATACATGTATATTAATAAGCTTAACAAGCTTTTAAAAGACTGCTGGGATCAAAAAGATTTAAAATCCGCTGAAATATACTGTAAGCAGTTAATAGGTGTTGACCATTTGGATGAAGACTCATACAGACGTTTAATGGAGATTTACAGCAAGGAAGGTCAGCATAATAAAGGTATTGAGGTTTACAACAAGCTGAAGTCAATTCTCAGCAAGGAGCTGTCTATTTCTCCAGACAGCAGGACTATAAAGGTATTTGAAGATTTGGTTAAAGCAAAGACTCATAAGGCAGACAAGCCGAGCTTAAATGACGAGGAGTTCTTTTATGGCAGAACGCAGGAGCTAAAGCTTATCCATGAAGCATATGACAATTTTGTTAAAAATTCCTGTGGAAAGGCAGTTATAGTTTTAGGAGAAGCGGGCATTGGAAAAAGCAAGCTGGTGGAGAGGTTTTTTAAGCTTTCTGATATGAGTCAGGTTGTGCTATTTGAAACTTACTGCTATCAAGCTGAGGAGAGCTACCCTCTTAAGCCGTGGAATGAGATATTTTCCAAGCTTTCGCAGCATATCAGCCAGCAGAGCATTTATATACCTGAAAGCTGGAGGCAAGTCGCAGGCTGTTTATTCCCCACCTTTGACAAATCCTACGAAGACAGCAGTAATCCAGCCTATGAAAGAGATGATATACTGAAATATCAAGTAGTAGAGAGTACTGTATTAAGCATATTAAGGAAGTCTGCTGAAAATAAAAAAATAGTACTGCTTTTTGAAGATCTACAGTGGATTGATGATATGAGTCTATCCCTTTTAAAAAGCATAATACTGCAAGATAGAAACAAATCAATAATGATTATTGCGACCTGTAGAAATACCTTTGATAAAAAAATAGACAGATTTATAACTGAAATAGCTGTTAAGAATCTTGGTACAAAGATTGAGCTTCTAAGGCTAAGCATGGAGGATACAGAAGCCTTTGCTTACGCACTGCTAAACCACAAGCTTACACAGGAGCTTAAGGAACTGATATATAAAGAGACAGAGGGAAATATATTTTTTCTGGTTGAATTTTTAAACAGTATAAAGCAAAATAACTATGAAATAAGCATTACACCCAAAATGAAGGATATTCTCAAAAGCAGAATTATAAATGTATCCGAGGAAGGAAAAAAAATACTCAACATGGCATCAGTATTCTTTGACAGAGTTTCTCTTGATATACTAAAGGAACTAAGCGGCAAGGATGAGCTGGAGCTTATAGAGCTTATGGAAGAGCTTCAACAAAAAGCACTATTAAATGAGATTGTATCCAATGAAGAAATAGGCTTTGAGTTTACTCACCAAAAGCTTAGAGAATATATATACAGCGAAATGTCAGCTTCAAGAAGAAGATTGCTGCACAGCAGGATAGCAAAGCTTTTAGAAGCAAAGCTGCAAAATGATGTAACTGACAGACTGAGATACTCAAGGCTCATATACCACTATCAGCATGCAAATGATAAGCTTGCTCAACTAAAATACAGTATAAAAAATATAGAGGAGTATTTGCAGTTCAGCCATGAAATATTTCCAATACTAAGTGATATAGGCATGCACCAATGTAAATATCTTTATCTAAGCTATGAGCAGGCACGAAATCAGCTTGATGAGCTAGAGCGGCTATTAAATACCGTTGGCAGCAATGCACATGACATTGACGAATTCAAGCTTCTTAAGCTCTCATTTATGCATATGAAGGGACGCTACTATATAGGTCAAGGGGAGTATGAGCTGGGAATATCAATAATAGATCAGGTAATAGAAGCTGCGGAAGCTATATGCAATATGGAATATCTATTAAAGGGACTAAGACAAAAAATATACTACTGCATCAATACCAGAAATACGCTCAATATGGGAAAATATATAGAAAAGTCAATTGAAATCGTTGAACAAACAAGAAATATTGCAGAAAAAGGTGTGCTATTAAGGTTAAAAGGACTTTATAATATATTGCTGGGTTCATTTGATGATGCAGAAGCTTTATTAAAAAGCTCTATCGAGATTTTTGAGACTCAGCAAAACAAAAGCAGGTATGTACTGAATATTGCTGCCGCCTATAACTACATGGGTGAAATAAAAAGATGCAAAAAACAGTTTGCAGAAGCAGTGCAGCTATATAATAAAGCCATAGCCATTTGCGATGACAATAAACTGATAAGAGGAGTAGCAATATTTCACACAAATGCAGGTCAAGCCGCTTATGATCTAGGGGACTATAAGACAGCAAAGGAGCATTTGTCAAGAGCATTAAGCTTGTACGCACAGCTTGATACACTATGGCGCAGGTCAACAGCTAATGGATATATGTCACTGGTTCTGATGCAGGAGAAAAATTATACAGACGTACTCTACCACCTTACGCAGTCAGAAGCCTATGCAGAAAAGGCTAAAAATCCCTATGAGCTTGGAATAGTAAACAGAATAAAGGCAGAGATCTTGACTCAAATGAGTAAAGATTCTGAGGCATATAATGCCTTAAAAGGATATGTTGATAAAAGTATGGAATTTTACTGCGATATTGCTATCGAGCTGCTGCATGAATTTAAGGATTGCTGCGAGGTAGAAATCCTTGTAAGAATGAAGGAAACGACGGATTGTGGAGCTGTATAAATACAGGAATTAAAGGGGGATATGCAATGAGCTATGATATAGTTCAATTACACCTTGAGGATTTTGAAGAAGCCATTGATTTTATCAATATGGTATTTAGCATGAATAGCAGCCCGACAAATTAGACTTTAAAAGCGAAAACATGCCTTTAGTATAGGGGGAAGTGATATTAGGCATTGCTGGCTATGGGAATGTTAAGCTTAGTGTAGACACTAATGGCTCTGACTGATGCAAAACGGAAAAAAGTATGACTATACAGCGGATGCTCCAAGCGTAATGAGACTGATGTTTGGACCTGCGAATCCTTACAGTATAGTGGAATTAAATGGCAATGCAGCTATACTGAATGCTTGGTGTCCCCTTCCCCTGTATATAGGTGCTCCTGACTGGGCATGAATAGAAGCTTGACTAATCAGCAAATTTGATATACTATAAATAAAATAAATCTATTTACATTTTTTGTGAATGTGAAGTAAAAAACTGTATACACAATACATAAGCTGCTTGTTAAGCATAAATAAACCATAAATACATGCATATAAAAGGAGGTAGTATAATGCAAAATAAATTTCACAGCTTTGTCCGGCTTACAGCACTGTTAATCTTTATCTGCATTATTACAGCCTTTCTTTTTTCCGCATTTTTTATCTCACTTGAAGCAGAACATGATTGTGACGGAGAGCACTGTGATACATGTGAACAGATCGCTGTTTGTGCAGAGACCCTAAAAAAGCTACAAAATATATTTTTTGTTTTTATATTTTATTCCTTTTTATGTATGGCAATTTCGTTATATACAGTTTTATCCATATATTGTAGTAATAGAAAAGCTGTTACACTTGTCCGGCTAAAGGTAAGAATGAACAATTGAAGACCCTAGGTATTATTAATATAGCTTAGAGAAACAACTGAAACATTATATTATGAAGTTGTTTCTGAAACAGAAATATTAAATAATCTAAGGGGGTTCTTAAATTGAAAAAAATATTATCTTTTATTCTTATATTTACACTTTTAACTGTAATACTGACAGGCTGTACACAAAAAAATAACACAAATTTTAATTCAACAATAGAAGCTGATAAAAAAATCAGCATTGTTACAACAATTTTTCCTATTTATGATTTCGTAAGGGCTATTGCAGGAGACAAGGTTGACTTGACTATGCTTGTTCGTCCGGGTGCTGAAATTCACTCCTTTGATCCATCACCTGCCGATATTATCAAGATTCAAAAGGCTGACGTATTTGCTTATATTGGAGGAGAAAATGATCAGTGGGTAAATACCATTTTGGATTCTATGGATACAAGCAGCAAAAAAACTATAAAATTAATAAACTCAGTTGCTGTTGTGACGGAAGAAACAGTTGAAGGAATGGAAGCAGGACATCATTCTCATGGTGACGAAGATGAGCATGATCATAAGCATGATGAACATGAACATGAGCACGACGATCATGAACACGATGAACACGAAGGACATGCTCATGAAGAAGCTGAATATGACGAGCATATCTGGACATCTCCTGAAAACGCTGTTTTGATGATAAATGCCATTACTGATGCACTTTGTGAAGCAGATAGCAAAAACGCAGATATCTACAAACAGAATGCTGTAGCTTATATTGCGAAGCTTCAGGAGCTTGATAGCGAAATAAGAGAGATAGTTGATAGTGCAAAACATAAGCTGTTAGTCTTTGGTGATCGCTTTCCTTTCAGATATTTTGCAGATGAATATGAGTTGGAATATAGAGCTGCCTTCAATGGATGCAGCACCGAAACAGAAGCAAGTGCAGGTACTTTAAGCTATTTGATAGATTTTGTGAAGAAAAAGCACGTATCCTATATTTTTTGTATTGAGCTGAGCAATCAGAACATTGCAAGGTCGATATGCGAGCAGACAGGAACGGAAATACTGCTGCTTCATTCATGCCAGAATATTTCAAAGACCGATTTTGAGGCAGGAGCTACTTACCTTTCTCTTATGAAGCAAAACGCAGAGAATTTGAGAAAGGGGTTAAATTAAGCCATGAAGCTTATTCATTGTAAAAATGTAACAATGGGGTATGATGGACACATTGCTGTAAATAACATAAGCTTTGACTTGGAGCAGGGAGATTATCTTTGTATTGTAGGTGAAAATGGCACTGGTAAAAGTACTTTGATGAAGGGGATTCTTGGACTTTTGAAGCCAATCAGCGGGCAGATTGCTTTTAATGATATCAAACAAAATGAGATAGGTTATCTGCCCCAGCAAACAATAGTACAAAAGGATTTTCCGGCCAACGTGTTTGAAGTGGTACTTTCAGGTTGTCTAAATCGTCGTGGTTTTTTGCCATTTTATTCTAAAAAGGAAAAAGCTCGTGCAAGGGAAAACATTGCAAAGCTAGGAATAAATGAGCTGAAAAAGAAATCTTACCGTGATTTGTCGGGAGGACAGCAGCAAAGAGTACTTTTGGCACGTGCTTTGTGTGCTACCGAAAAGCTGTTGCTGCTGGACGAGCCTGTTACAGGACTTGATCCAGTAATGACCAAAGAACTATATGCATTAATCAGTAAGCTGAATAAAGAGCTGGGTATCACTGTCATAATGATATCCCATGACATAAATAGTGCTGTACAATACGGAAATAAAATACTGCATATGAATATTAAAACCGGCTTTTTTGGCTTGACCAAGGAATATCTGGCTACAGATATTTGCCGCAGGATGATGGGTGGTGTTGAAAATGCCTGATTTATTAAGGGAGCTTTTTTCCTATGCCTTTATTATAAGAGCTTTGGTTGTAGGTACTATGGTGGCACTATGTGCGGCACTGCTTGGTATAAGTCTGGTTTTGAAGCGGTATTCCATGATTGGAGAGGGACTTTCTCATGTGGGCTTCGGTGCATTAGCTTTGGCAATGACACTGAACATGGCACCGCTGAAGGTGTCTATTCCAATTGTAGCTGTAGCTGCATTTTTACTGCTTAGAATAAGCGAAAGCAGTAAAATCAAAGGGGATGCGGCTATTGCATTGATATCAAGCAGCTCTCTAGCCATTGGAGTAATTATTGTCTCACTTACCACAGGAATGAATACTGATGTGTGCAACTATATGTTCGGAAGCATACTTGCCATGAGTAAAAGTGATGTTTATCTCAGCGTTGCTGTTTCTGCTGTAGTTTTGATTTTGTATATATTGTTTTACAACAAAATCTTTGCAGTTACTTTTGATGAGAGCTTTGCAAAGGCAACAGGAACCAATGCCGGACGATATAACATGCTGATAGCCCTTTTAACTGCTCTTACTATTGTAATAGGAATGAGAATGATGGGAGCTATGCTTATATCCAGCTTAATAATTTTCCCTGCCCTTACATCCATGCGACTATGCCGAAGCTTTAAAAGCGTAGTAATATGTTCGGCATTATTATCTGTAGTCTGCTTTTTCATAGGAATAGTTATTTCCTTTTCCTTTTCCATACCTGCTGGTGCTAGTGTGGTTGCGGTTAATCTTGCAGCATTTTTAATATTTTATCTTACTGCACTAATACTGAAAAAAATATTGGAGGTATCAGCATGAAGAGATTTTTATTGATAAGCTTTACCACTTTGCTTATTTTACTGCTTGCGGGGTGTAATAATAAGGCAAGCATTGGAGCGGATACCCGAGCAGAACAACCCTACATTTCTGATGAAGCTGCAGTGCAGACAGATGAAAATGCTTCTGGCATTGTTGAGATTAAAGAAAAGCTGTTTATTGCTCAATGCAATGATATTTATTTAAACCCTGATGATTATAAGAATAAGACTATTAAGCTTGAGGGATTATATAATGAATATACTGATCTTGAAACAGGTAAAACCAAAAGCTATGTAATACGCTACGGTCCCGGATGCTGCGGAAATGACGGAGTTGCCGGGTTTGAGATTTTGTTTGAAGGAGATAAACCCAAGGCTGAGGATTGGATTGAGGTGGCAGGCATAATACAAATGATGGAGGAAAATGGCGTGAAGTATGTTGCTTTGAAGCTGTCCAGCCTCAAGATTCTTGATGTTCGTGGTGCGGAAACAGTAGCAGATTAACTTGCAGAGCAAAATACTATAGAGAAACAGCTTCAAAATTGAATTTGTCCAGTTGTTTCTCACAAAGAGATTAGCAACTCTTAATGAAAAGTATTTTGAGTTTTAGAGCTGTTTATCTATAAAAAATATAAAAGCATTGATAGACTAAAAAAGCATTGTACAGTCGATCAATGCTTTTTCACATTCCCACAACCCCCCAAATACAAAAATATATAAAAACCTTACAAAACCATTTTTTTGACTTTTTATAGACGCTAAATTGTTACAATTTAATTATAATCAATTTCGTTTACAAAATACACCACACATAAGCCTATGTGCAAGTTACAGTCACACCCATTTGTAATCGAAATTTGGAAATATAAAGGGGGTAAAGAACTTGGAAAATTCAAAAAAGGCTAAACTGAGACTGTCAATCTTTATACCGATGTCTATTATCTTTGTTTTAGCGATTGTTACAGGAATCGTAGCACCAGAAGCATTCTTTAATGCTGAAAACAGCATTGCTGAATTTGCTTTCGTGAACTTTGGATGGCTGTTCCAAATTTCTGGAGTAATATTCCTTTTCATGTGCTTATACTTAATGTTTTCTAAATATGGAAACATTAGACTGGGAGGCAAGGACGCAAAGCCAGAGCTTAGCTTCTGGAACTGGTTTGCTATTTCCCTATGTGCAGGAATAGGTACAGGAGTATTATTCTGGGGCGTTGTTGAACCCTTGACACATATGTTTAATCCTCCAGAGGGCTTGGGACTTGTAGCTGGCAGTGAAGCGGCAGCTATGTTCTCCATGACTCAAACCTTCATACATTGGACATACATACCATATGCAATGTATGCAATAGCTGGTGTAGGTATTGCATATGCAGTATATAATGCAAAGCTTCCATTCCAGGTAAGCTCTACACTTTATCCTCTATTCGGAAAAAGAATAAAAGGCACTATCGGTGCTGTAGTTGATAATGTCTGCCTTTTCGCTATAGCAGGCGGCGTTGCTGCAATACTTGGCGTAGGCACAATGCAGATAGGCAGCGGCTTAAATATTTTAACAGGTATAGAAACAGGCAAGGTGCTGTGGATAGCAATAGTTGCATTAATAGTACTTACTTATATAATCTCAAGCTATACAGGACTGCAAAAAGGAATCAGATGGCTGTCCGATAATAACGCAAAGCTGTTTATTGCAATGCTGGTATTTATATTTGTATTTGGACCAACAAGATTTATACTAAACTTTGGCACACAATCTACAGGACACTTTATACAGAACTTCTTCCAGCAGACAACCTACTTAAGCCCAATTGAGGGTTCAGCATGGCCAAGATGGTGGCCGATATATTACTGGGCAATTTGGCTGGCTTATGCGCCATTATCAGGTATGTTCTTTGCAAGAATATCCAAGGGACGTACAATTAAGCAGTTTATGCTTGTAAATCTAGTGCTTCCAGCTACATTCGGCTTAATATGGTTCTCTGTATTCGGCGGAGCGGCCGTAAACCTTCAAATGAACGGTGCAGGAATATTTGAAGCTATGAAATCAGGTGGAAACGAGGTAGCTGTATTCTCATTCTTGAAAAACTTCCCGCTGCCTACCTTAACCAGCATAATATATATAGTAGCTATATTTGTATCAATCGTTACCCTTGCAGATTCAATGACATCAACTATTTCCTCCCTTTCTACAAAGGCTTACAACTCTATCGAGGCTGAAGCACCAGGAAAGGTAAAAATATTCTGGGGTATAGTAATGTCCTCACTGGCAATAATAAATCTTTTATCAGCAGGTGGAAAGATAAGCGGAATAGATGCCACAAAACAGATTTCTACAGTAGCAGGCTTCCCGATACTATTCTTTATGGTATTGATGGCATTTACATCCTTATACATGATCATTAAACAGGAAAAATATGATGTTGTAAATTGTCCTGATACAGCAAAAATAGATAAGGACGTAGTTCGTATAGATTAACAACTGGGAATGCTTAATATGGAAGTTGTTTCTCTATAAGGCTGAATAAATAAATATATTGCACAAAATGCGCACTTTATAGAAATAAATATGAGGTGCGCATTTTACTAAGCTTAATAGTGCCTTACACAGAAGGAGGTTTTTTTATGATTTTAGATTTTAACGTAAATGGCAGGGATTATAGTATAGAAGCTGATGCCAGAGCGAGGCTTATTGATGTACTGCGTGAAGACCTTGGACTGACTGGCACAAAGGAAGGCTGCGGAGAAGGGGAATGCGGAGCCTGTACAGTAATAATAGACGGCTTGGCGGTTAACTCCTGCCTTGTTATGGCACACCAGACAAGAGGCAAAAGGATACTTACCGTAGAAAGCTTAAAGCAGGACGGAGAGCTGGACTCACTTCAAAAATCCTTTATAAATAACGGAGCAGTACAATGCGGATACTGTACACCGGGTATGCTTATGTCCTGCAAGGCACTGCTTATGCGTAACCCTAATCCCACCGAACATGAGATTCGTGAAGCCATTGAGGGTAATTTATGCAGGTGTACCGGCTATGTAAAGATTATTAATGCAGTAAAGGAAGTTGTAAAGGAAAGCAAAGCACCTTCCGAGGAGGATCACCATGAGTAATATGATTATGAAAACCCCTGCTTCCATTGATGAACTGGTTATGTGCCTTAAACAGTCTGATGATAACACATATTTGCTGTCCGGCGGAACAGACCTTATCATAAAGCTGAGAAATAGCAAAATATATGAAGGTACATTGATAGACCTGACAGGGATCGATGATTTAAAGCAGATTAAATATAATGCAGAGTATATAAAAATAGGAGCGGCAGCAACCTTTAACCAAATAACAAGCAACACCATGCTGATAAAGCATGCCAAATGCCTTGTGCAGGCATCCAGTCAAATAGGCTCAACCCAAATCAGAAATGCGGCAACTCTAGGGGGAAATATAGCAAATGCCTTTGCCGGAGCTGATGCCATACCTGCTTTAATAGCCTTGGATGCCATGGTAACAATACTCAAATCAGATAAAACAACATATACAAAGCCCATTGATGAAATAATCAAAGGCTCACGTAAAAATACATTATACAAGGATGAAGCAATAATTGAAATATCAATTCCAATAGCAAATGACAATTGCATATCAGCCTTTGCCAAGCTTGGAAGCAGAAGCAGGGTGACAATATCAAAGCTAAATATTGCAGCAACAGCACAAGTAAAGGATGGAACAATAGAAGCAGTAAAAATAGTACTTGGAGCCTTGGGAACTAAAGCCTTTCGTGCATTAAGTGTAGAAAAGGCTATAGAAAATAAAGATATATCAGAAGCTTTATATACAGCTTTTGAAAATGAACTGGTCAAGCAGGTGGATGAAGCCATACCCAATAGAAGCTCCCTAGGCTACAAGCGGGAGGCGATCAGAGGGCTGGCAGAGGACGTATATTTTGACTTGTTTGGCAGTATGGTTAGGAAGGTGAAATGTCATGACTAATAAGCTTAAATATGTAGGCAAGAGTGTGCCAATGCATGACGTTATGGATAAAGTTACCGGAGAAATAAAATACGTAGGAGATATGAAGCTTCCCAATATGCTTTATGCAAAGCTTCTGCTTAGTGATATTGCCCACGGAGTCATAAAATCCATTGATATATCAAAAGCACAAGCACTAAAGGGCGTTGTTAAGATATACACCTATGAGAATACACCTAGCACTTCCTATAACTCCCATATTTGGTATGATGGACTTAAGGCAATTGAAGACGAGTATTTATTTTCAAAGCAGGTAAGGTTTTACGGAGACAGAATAGCGGCAGTGGCGGCAGAAGACAAGGAAACAGCAGAGAGAGCCATCAGCTTAATAAAGGTAGAATACGAAAAGCTTCCGCATATAATCAGCCCCCTTGAGGCAAAGGAAAATCCAGAATATAGAATAACCAGCAAGGAAATAAAAAGCGGAGAGCCAGAGAATATAATCCAGACTGCGGAAATTGTAGTAGAAACAGCTCTAAAAACACAGAAGGTACACCATGCAGCTATGGAAACTCATATTTGCCTTGCCAATAAGGAGCTTGACGGAACTGTTACCATATGGACACCATGTCAGGTGGCTTTTCAGGTACAGCTAGTAGTGTGTACAGCACTAGGACTGCCCAAGGATAAGGTAAGAGCAATAAAGGCAGCTATGGGCGGCTCCTTCGGGGGCAAAGGACAGCCAGTTTTGGAGCCAGTCTGTGCATACATGGCATATGACTTAGGCAAGCCTGTAAAGCTTTATATGGATAGAACAGAGTGTATTATTGCTACAAGAACAAGGACAGCCACTATTGGAAATGTAAGCACGGCAGTAGACGCAGAGGGCAATATTCTGGCAAGAGACATTAAGATGCTTGTTGATGCAGGAGCATACATGACCAATGGCGAAGCAGTTGCACTGGCTATGGGAAAAAAGGCATTCAGACTATATAAAATACAAAATCAAAGATATACAGCAGAGGTAGTATATACCAACACACCAATCGGCGGAGCATGCAGGGGATATGGTTCACCTCAGATTCATGCTCTTACGGAGATAAATATTGATGCAGCAGCCAGAAGGCTGGGTATGGATCCCGTAAAGCTAAGGTTGAAAAATCTATTTCAGCCCTATGACAAGGACTCTATAGGAGGTCCAGCCTTAGGCAATGCAAGAGTAATCCAGTGTGTAGAAAAAGGCATGGAAGTTTTTAACTGGAAGGAGAAAAGAGAAAGACCAAAAGCCATCGGCAGATATGTCAGAGGTGTAGGAATGGCATGTGCCACCCATGGCAACGGCTATTACGGAGCATATCAGGACTATATAACAATGTCTCTTATGATGAATGAAAAGGGTGAAATAATATTAAATTCTGGAATACATGACTTAGGCTGTGGTACTGTAACTACTATGAAGCAGATTGTATCCGAGGTCTTTGATATACCCTTGGATAAAGTAACAGCAGTTGAAGGAGACACCTTTAAAAGTCCTTTTGACTCAGCCGGAACTCAGGCAAGCAGAGTTACCTTTGTATGCGGTGCATGTGCATTAAAGGCAGCAGAGCAGACTCGTGCAAAGCTTGTGCATTATGCATCCAGAATACTTGGATGCGCCGAGGAGCAAGTAGTATTAGAAAATGGTATGATATATGCAAGCGATCAACCAGATAAAAAGCAAGCCTATGGAGATATGGTTACAAGTATACAAAAAACCTTATCAGAGAAAGTAGAAGTCTCCTGCACCTATGAATCTCCAGCCAACCCTGCCTCCTACGCAGTAAACTTTGTAGAAGCTGAGGTTGATACAATGACAGGCATGGTCAGAATATTAGAGGTACTGGCTGTACATGACATCGGCAAGGCTATCAATCCGGGATTTGTAGAAGGTCAGATACAAGGGGCAATACAAATGGGAATAGGCTTTGCACTGTCCGAGGAGATTAGTGTTGACAGCGGCGGTATAGTAAAGGAAACAAACCTTGGAAAGTATCATATAGTCAACGCACCTGATATGCCTGATGTAAAGGTTATGCTCATAGAGGAAGGGGAGGAGCATGGTCCCTATGGGGCTAAAAGCGTTGGGGAGGTAAGCACCGTTGCAATAGCCCCTGCCATAATAAATGCAATAAGCAATGCTGTAGATATAGACATTACAGCCTTGCCCGCAACACCAGAAAGAGTACTGGAAGCAATAAAAAGAAAAAATATCATAAGTGAGGTACGGCAATGAGGGAAACAATAATTCTAAATGGATTTGACCTTAACATTGAGCAGCTTGTCAAGGTAGCCAGAGAAGGAGCTTTAGTAGAAATAGACAAAGCCGCATTAAACAAGCTCAGAGATGTAAGAGACTTTGTGTTTGAAATGGCAGAAAGCGATGTGCCTGTCTATGGCTTTAACAGAGGCGTAGGCATGAACAAGGACAGGCAGATTGTAGCAAAATATTATGAGGACTATAATAGAAACCTTATACTGTCCCATACCCTTGGAGTTGAACCGGATTTAAGTGAAGAAATTGTAAGAGCAGTAATGCTGGCTCGATTAAATACGCTCCTTGTAGGCTGTACAGGAATACAGCCGGAAATAGCAGTTATGTACAAGGAACTGCTGAATAACAACATACACCCCGTTATACCAGCCAGAGGCTCAGTAGGTGAGGGAGATATTACCAATCTTTCTCATATCGGTCTGGCAATGATAGGAGAAGGAGAAGTATACTATAACGGAATAAGAATGTCTGCCGCTGAAGCACTTGAAAAGGCAGGGCTGAAAAAAGCGGTGCTGGGACCAAAGGATGGACTTGCAATAGTCAGCTCTAATGCCCTTGCGGCGGGTGAGGCTGCTATAGTTGTCAGGGATATAGTTGATTTGATTGATACAGCGGATATTGTTTATGCATTGACCCTTGAAGGCTATAAAGGCAATGTCTCGCCCCTTGACGAATCAGCACACCGTGTAAGACCTTTCCCCGGTCAAGCCTTAAGTGCAAGCAGAGTACGCAGTCTGCTGGAGGGCAGCTATCTATGGCTTCCGGGAGTTACAGAGTCATTACAAGATCCTCTGAGTCTGAGAGGCTCATGCCAGATACATGGAGCGGTAAGAGATGCTTTAGAATATGCGGAAAAATATTTAACCATACAATTAAACTCATCAGATGACAACCCATGTGTTTTGCTGGAGGAAAGAAGAATGATATCCTGTGCCAACTATGAACCAACCACCTGGGTACTTGGATTTGAAATGCTGGGTATAGCACTCAGCCACCTGTCCAGAAACGCCTGCTTTAGAACCATAAAGCTGAGTACACCCAGATTTACAGGCTTGTCAAGGTTTTTGACACCTGCTGACACAAGCGTAATAGCATATGGTACAATACAAAAGGTATTTGCCTCACTGGATACAGAGATAAGACACCTATCCAATCCAGCCACAGCAGATTATTTTTCCTTGGCAGGGGATATTGAAGACCATGCAAACAATTCACCCTATGTAGTAAATAAAACTGCAAAAATAGTTGATAACCTAAGATATATACTAGGAATAGAAGCAATCCATGCAGCTCAGGCTATTGATTTAAGAAAGGCTACGAGGCTGGGCAAAGGAACACGTATAGCCTATGAAGCCATTCGTGAGGAAATACCATTTCTTGATATGGACAGAAATCTGTCAGAGGACATTAAAAAGGCATATGGTATCATAAAAGGCTGTAAAATATTAGATAAAATTAGAGAAACAATTTAAAAAGATTTAAAAAGTAGAATTCAACTTACGCTGAATTCTACTTTTTTAAATAATTTTCATAATATAGGCATAAAACCCATATACACGAGGATATAATAAACAAATAAAATATGAAGGGAGTAGCAGAGAAATGACAGAAATTAAATTTTGTGAAAACAACTTTGAACAGGGTACAGAACAAGTAGCAGACAGACTCCAAAGTAAGTTTGCAGATATTAGTATAGAGGTGGAGCCATGTTTGGGCTACTGCGGCGAGTGTGCAGAAGGGCCATTTGCACTAGTAGACAATGACTTTGTGCAAGCGGACACCCCCGAAGATCTTTATGAGGAGATAGTAGATCGAATAGAGAGAGATTAGCAACTCTTAACGAAAAGTATTTTAAGTTTTAGAGTTGGTTATCTATAACAAGCAATGCTAAATATACCATTCTTAATTACTAAGGCTTTTATATATAAATTAAAGTCGATATTACAAAGGAAATGTAATATCGACTTTAATTTATATTACAGTAATGATATAATATTATATAAAACAACAGTTACGTGATATACAAAGCCAGAATAAAATAATCCTGTGATCAAAATAATTAGGGGTGTAAAAATATGCCAATAATTAAAAAAGAATATACCCTTTATGGTCTGGAGGGTTATACGAATATTATCGACAATATAATAGATTTGCTGGATACAGACAGCAAAAACAATGAGCTGCGCGTAATACTGACAGAAGCATTATCAAATGCCTTTATACATGGGAATAAAGAAGATCCTTCAAAGCCTATTTGTATTAGGGTTTTTACCAATAAATCCAGCGTAAGATTTGAAATAGAAGACTGCGGAACAGGATTCGGCAATATTAAGGCTTCCCAGGAAGGCGCAGACAGCATTATCTTAGATGAAGATTTCAGAGGGCTGAAGCTTATTAATTGCTTTGCAGACAGCTTGGAGTTTAAGGGAAACACAATGATAATAACAAAATATATAGATTAAGCAGTATTATGCTTTTGAAGTACGGTGAATTATTAAGGTATAGATGTGGACGACCCGTCTATGTCTTATAATATATTATCTATACTAATATGGGGGTGTTTAGTGTGAGGATAAATATAAAGACAAGGTATTTAGTAATCGGGTTTATAGCAATTTTATCAGTGGGGCTGCTTATAGCAGGGAGTATACTCTATAAGAAGCCTAAAACTAAATGGGTAACTATATCCGAGTAGGAATATCAAAACAAGATCTGCCAAAGTACAAGCATAAATAATTAAAAATCGGTTGTTTATTGTACCCCATCTTTTCCCTATGAAACGTAGTGGAAAAGATGGGGTACTTAATAATGTCCAATATTACATAAATAAAATATTTTGAGTTTTAGAGTTGGTTATCTATATAAATAATGATAAAGATTTTACATAGCTGCAAAATTGATACACTATTTATATTTAATAGAAAGTGTATGTTTTATAGTATTTGAATGTAAAAATATTATCACTTTCTATATATATATTATGACAGTATATGGGCAAAATACCTTATACAAAATCCCAATTGAAAAGAGGTAATTATATGGGAAAAATAGTCGGAGCCTTTGTACTTCCACATCCGCCAATAATGGTTAAGGAAGTTGGAAAAAACCAAACACAAAAAGTACAAGATACAATAAATGCAGCAGAGGAAATAGCGGAAAGAATAAAGCATATGAAGCCGGATACAGTTATAGTTATTACACCACATGGTCCATTATTCAGAGATGCCATTTCTATTTCGGCAGAGCAGCAGCTTAAAGGAAATCTAGGCAATTTTGGAGCTCACAACGTAAATCTGGAATATAAAAATGATTTGGATATTGTATACGAAATACTTACAACAGCCAGCGAAATGAACATACCCTGCGTATCTCTGTCGGAGGATATAAGAAAGAACTACAATATAAAGCCCGAGCTGGATCATGGAGCCTTGGTACCTCTGTATTTTATTGAACACAAATATAAGGAATTCCAGCTAATACATATTACTTACGGCTTAATCCCTCATCAGGAGCAATACAAATTCGGCATGGTTTTGAGAAAAGCTATAGAAGCATCAAACAAAAATGTAGCAATAATTGCCAGCGGTGATTTGTCCCACAAACTGACACCAGATGCCCCCGCAGGATATGATAAAAGAGGCAGGGAGTTTGATGAGATTTTCTGCCAATGCCTCAAGGAGGGCAACGTTACAAAGCTTCTGTCAATAGATCACAGCTTTTTAGAAGGCGCAGGCGAATGTGCCTATAGGTCTGCAATTATACTTTTTGGTGCTTTAGATGGAAGTGATATAAAAGGAGAGGTATTATCCTATGAAGGTCCCTTTGGAGTAGGCTACTGCGTTGCACAGCTATTTTTTACAGATAACGGTAAAGGTGTACAATCAGAATCAAAGATTCTATCCAAGTACCTTGAACAGAAAAGAAATGATATATCAAAGCGGAGAAATAACGAAGATGCCTATGTTTTCT
This sequence comes from uncultured Clostridia bacterium, assembly GCA_937930535.1. Lineage (GTDB taxonomy): Bacteria > Bacillota > Clostridia > Lutisporales > Lutisporaceae > CALGKJ01. The sequence continues at coordinate 12,575 of CALGKJ010000068.1, read as the reverse complement.
TGGCGAGAGCGACTTTAGAAGCTTATGTCAGAACAGGCAAAACCATATCTGTACCTGACAAACTTCCAATAGAAATGCTAAACAGCAAAGCAGGGGTTTTTGTATCAATAAAAAAAGACGGCGAACTGAGAGGATGTATTGGTACAACAACATCAACCAGAAAAAATATTGCAGAAGAAATAATAAACAATGCAATAAGCGCAGGTACAAAGGATCCTAGATTTTATCCTGTAGAAGCAGATGAGCTGGATGACTTAATATATTCTGTGGATGTACTAATGGAAGCCGAAGACATATCCGATAAAAATGCCTTGGATGTTGAAAAGTACGGTGTAATAGTAAGAAACGGACACAAAGCCGGACTATTGCTGCCTAATCTGGAGGGCGTGGATACTGTAGATAAGCAGATTGAAATAGTACTGAAAAAGGCAGGAATAAGCAGAAATGAAAAGTATTCAATGCAGCGTTTTGAGGTAGTCCGCCACTACTGATGTTATAAAGGCAATTTCATTGATTGCTGCTAAAAAAACTGGGTAGACCAGCTTTTTACGCAGGTTAGGAGGATGAAACAGTCATGCAAAACCTTAAAGAAGCAATGTATTATGAGCCCATAAATGATGGCAGGGTAAATTGCCTTTTATGCCCCCATAATTGCAGCATAGCAGAGGGCAAATCAGGCATATGCAGAGTCAGAGAAAATATCGGAGGAAGACTGTACAGCAGAAACTACGGCAAAGTAGCTGCTATTGCTATGGATCCCATTGAGAAAAAACCCCTATATCACTACTATCCCGGTAAATATATACTATCAATAGGAACTCTAGGCTGTAATTTTAAATGCAGTTTTTGCCAAAACTATCACATAGCGCAGCAAAGCTCACCTACAAAAACAATAGAACCAAGCTACCTTGTAAGCCTTTGCAGACAGGATGATGAAGAATGTATAGGAGCGGCATTTACATATAATGAGCCTAATGTATGGTATGAGTATATTTTAGAAGCCGCAAGCTTTATAAAGCAAAAGGAATTAAAAAATGTGCTTGTTACCAATGGCTATATATCAGAAAAGCCGCTTTTAGAAATACTGCCTTATATTGATGCTATGAACATTGATGTAAAGGCATTTTCGGAGAAATATTATACAGAGATTTGCGGGGGCAGTCTTAAGCATGTCAAAAACACCGTTGAGCTTTCAGCAGCCAATGCCCATATAGAGATTACTACATTGATAGTACCCGGCTTAAATGACAGCATAGAAGAAATAAGCAGTATGGCTAAATGGCTTTCAGAAATAAAGCCCTCTATCCCCCTGCATCTCAGCAGATTCTTTCCCCAGTACAAGATGAAAGGCACTCCAACACCAGTAAGCACACTAAAAAGCTTAAAAAAAGCAGCAGAGGAATATTTGGAGTATGTATACATAGGAAATGTACAGGGAGACACCAGCACATACTGCCCCAACTGCAAGGCACTGCTTGTAAACAGGGACGGCGGAATATTCTATGAGCACCTAGATGATAAAATATGCTCAAAGTGCGGCAAGGTTATAGATATTTTAGGAACAAAAGAATATTGATATTGTCTGCCTTATAGAATATAATTAGACTGTCAAATGAAGAAGGGGGGAAATAAAATGAAGTTTTTTAGACAGTTAAAAGAAAGTGTAACTGATTTTAAGTTTTATAACGAAATAAAAAATAATACCTTTGGTAAAAGCTTTGTTTATTTTTTAATACTGTTTTTTATACTATACAGTATAAATACAGTTGAAAACTATGCCATAGTTAATAGGGTAATTGATGTTACAGCAATGGAGGTAAGCGATAAGATACCAAATTTTTATCTTGAAAACGGCAAATTTGTATTTGAAGGGGAAATGCCCTTTTATATTATAGATGAAGCCGATCAAACCATCGTAATAGATACTACAGGACAGCTTACCGAAGCTGTACTGGAGAATATAGAGATTGGTGCATTGATTACCGGGGATAAGGCATATGTCAAAAACACACTGAGATATATGGTATATGACTTTAAGGACTATGAAGGAGTAACCCTGACAAAGCAGGGTATCCTAGACTTTTTACCAAGAATACCCAAGCTGATTGCGGTGTTTTTAGTTATTGGATTTATATTTGTATTAGGCTATAAGCTTTTAAATGTAATTCTTCTAGCCGTAGCAGGCTTGCTCATAAGCTCAATTTTAAAAGCAAAGTTTAATTTCAATAATCTATTAAACTTTGCCATATACGCACTAACACTACCCATGCTGCTACAAACAGCTATTGACTTGTCAGGGATTGTTTTTCCAAACTTTTGGCTAGTATACTGGCTGGTCTCTGTAATTTATATGGCAATGGCTATAAGAAGCTCAAACAGCGGTATAAATGTATTAACGGATATAACTGATATAGTTATCACTGATACCAATAGAGCAGTGGATGATGAGAATGATACCAGCTTCAATAATGATGGTGAAAATAACGATACTGAAAATGATGAAAAAAAGCTGAGTTAATTTTGCTTTTCTGGAGGTATTCCCTATGAAAATAGGCGTTATATCAGATACACATATAAATAAGGCTGGAAAAACACTACCCAACAAGGTATATGATGCCTTTGAGGGTGTTGATATTATACTTCATGCCGGTGACATATTGATTGAAGAGGTAATAATCGAGCTGGAAGCTATAGCACCCACTATAGTAGTGGCAGGCAACAATGACGGCTTTGATTTATTTAGTAAGTACGGAAAAAGAAGGCTAATTGAGCTGGAAGGCAAGAAAATTGGATTAACTCACGGCTTTGGCAGGGGCAGAACCTATATAAATGCCTATTCGGAATTTATGGATGATAATGTAGACTGTATCGTATACGGTCACAGCCATACACCACATAATGAGCTGATAGAAGGCATCTTATATTTTAATCCAGGCTCACCCACAAATAGAAGGTTTCAACCCCGGTATTCAGTAGGTATACTTCATATAACCAATAACGAAATTAAAGGCGAAATTGTATATTTCGATTAATAAAAGCAGGAACAGTCACAGGCTGTTCCATTTATATTTAATTCAAAAATACTTCAAAAGATGGAATTGTGTTGACAAGTTAACAAATTTATATTATTATTCCATTGGATTATGATATTTGATAAGCTATCAAAAGGTGGAGAGAACATAATGAGTACAGTTGATACAGCTATTATACTTGCTGGAGGAAAAAGCTCCAGAATGGGCTTTGACAAGCAGTTTATCAAGCTTGGGGACAAGCTCATAATAGAGCTGATAATTGAACAGCTCAGAGCTTTGTTCAAGGAAATAATAATTGTCAGCAATATGCCGGAAAAGTATACAAAGCTGGGCTGTATAGTGGTGCAGGATGAGTACAAGGACTGCGGACCCTTGGGGGGTATACATGTAGGCTTAAATACCTCCAGCAGTATGTATAGCTACGTAATAGCCTGTGATATGCCTTATATTGAAGTCCAATACATAGAATATATGAGCAGCATAATAAAAAATGCTTCTAAGAAGCCTGAAGCCGTAGCTGCAAAGCTGGGTCAGTGGCTTGAGCCCTTTAATGCGATTTATTCAAAAAAACTGCTGCCAGTCATTATAGACAGCATAAGCATGAATAATATAAAAATCAGCTCAGTACTTAAAAAGGCAGATGTTTATTATATCGAAGAACAAAAAGCTCGAAGCTTTAGTCCTGATTGGAAAATGTTCACAAATATTAATACCATAGAGGACTTAAACGTCTTTTTTGATAAAACCCTATAATATATTATTGCCGGAAGGAAGAAAAAATCATGGAGCTTACAAAGAGCAGAAACATATACAGATATGATAATGGTAACCTTGAGCAGCAAAAGGATTTAGTAGTAAAAGAATATCCTCTGACAATTTTTTTAAATGACGAGGAATTGGTAACATTGCTTTGCTCGCCCTCAAGCATAAGCTTTTTGGCAATAGGCTTCTTAATGTCGGAAGGCTTAATCAAAAACAAATCGGATATTAAAAAAATAGTAGTAAATGAAGAAAATGGTATTGTTCATGTGGATACCTATAACAGTTCAAGCTTATCAAGACAGCTTTTTAGCAAAAGAATAATCACAACAGGCTGCGGCAAAGGAAGCATGTTTTATAATGGAATGGATTCCCTAAATTGCAAAAAAGTTAGCATTAGCACTAAATTCAATAGTAGTGATATAATAGATCTGGTCAAGAATTTCAATAAAAAATCGCAGCTATTTATTGATACCGGCGGAGTACATAGTGCATGTTTAGGTGAATGCGGAGAGAGCGGCAGTCAGATTCTTGCTTTCCATGAGGATGTGGGAAGACACAATGCCATAGATAAAATAATCGGAGAAGCAGTAATGACTGATATTGCATTGGAGGACAAAATGATTATTACCAGCGGAAGAATATCCTCGGAAATGTTGATTAAATCTGCAAAAAGAGGAATTTCTCTGATAGTTTCCAGATCCGCACCTACAGATTTGGCATTAGATATAGCAGAGCATTTGAATATCACTATAGCAGGCTTTGTGAGAGGACAGAGAATGAACATTTATACAGCACATGAAAGGATTATATTTTAAATAACTTTGTATTAATAAATTTTAGGAGGATTAGAATGCTACACAAAATTTTAGACCACAATAAAAAATTTGTGGAAGAAAGAAGAAACAGAGGAGAGGACAAGCCTATAAGCGCCCATGCTCACGCTGATGTAATGGTTTTTACATGTATGGACACAAGACTTGTAGATCTTTTAGAGCCTGCAATGGGCTTTAAAAGAGGAGACATAAAAATACTTAAAAACGCAGGCAATATGATAAGGACAGGCTGTAACGATGTAATAAGATCGATAATGATAGGTACTGTTGTTATGGGGCTTAAAGAGGTTTTCATCGTAGGACACAAGGATTGCGGAATGGCAAAGCAAACCCCTGAAGCAATAAAGGAAAAGCTTCTTGCCAGAGGTATAGCAAAGGAAGCAGTAGAAGCAATAGACATTGCAGAATGGGCAGGACTTATAGGCGATGAGGTAGAGAATGTAAAGGATGTGGTAAACAAAATAAGAACCTCACCATACATTCCTAAGGATGTAATACTGCATGGATTAATTATGGATCCCAATACCGGGGAGATAGAAGTAATAATTGATGGAAGCCAAAGCTAATTTGTAAAAATAAGTAATAACAATTTCACAAACAATTCGACAATTTTAAATTAGTAGACTTTTTTGTTATAAAATGCTAAAATTTTGTCTGTAACAAAATATTATGGGAGGGATATCTAAAAATGGAAAAGAGAATGTTGACTCCAAAAGAAATCGCCCAAGCAATTTGCGATGCAGGCTCTGTCAAAGCTAAGCTTTCAGTAATGCAGATGCTTGTATTAGGTATTTTTGCAGGTGCATTTATTGCTTTTGGATCTCAAGGAGCTATTACTATTGGTCAGACTCTAGGTAAAATTGATACAGGCTTGCAAAGATTTGCATTTGCCGCAGCATTCCCTGTTGGACTTATGTTGGTTGTAATATGCGGTGCTGAGCTTTGGACAGGCAATAACCTAATGACCCTTGGTGGTTTAAACGGACACTATTCATGGAAACACATTGCAAAAAACTGGTTCTATGTATATATTGCTAACTTTATAGGATCAGTACTTGTTGCAATAATGGTTGCAGAATCAGGATTACTTCCGGCAGACTCAGATATAGCCAAATATGCAATTGGAATAGCTACAAAGAAGGTTCAATTAACATTCAGCGTAGCCTTTATGAGAGCAATTTTATGTAATATTATAGTTGTACTTGCAGTTTGGATGGCTACCGGAGCGAAGGACATAATCAGCAAGATTTTTGCATGCTGGTTCCCAATAATGCTGTTTGTTATGTCAGGCTTTGAGCACAGCATAGCAAATATGTACTTCGTACCCCTTGGAATATTTGTAGGCGCAGATATAACCTGGGGACAATTCCTGATAAACAATCTTATACCTGTTACAATAGGTAACCTTATTGGCGGAGCTGTTATAGTTCCATTATTCTATCATATAGCATATATGAAAAGCACTACAGTTACTATACCAGCAGGAACAGCAGTAAAAAAATAAATACTAAATTTAAAACAGCCTATAATCGTCTTAAATACGACATATAGGCTGTTTTTATTTGTGTAAATTACTGCTCGCAGTTCAGCAGTTTTTTAGCAGAGGCTTTTATCCCGATTGCCCCTAGGGGAGCAGTTATCAGTATTGATAAAACAGCTATGGCTAAAATAGTATCCCCCGAGGCAACCCCCAAAGAAAGAGGTATAGCACCGATAGCCGCTTGAACAGTAGCCTTTGGAGTATAAGAGATAACGCAAAACAGCTTTTCTTTAACATTAAGCTTTGTACCACTTGTAGACACTAAAACCCCAATACTTCTGGCAGTAAGGCCTGCAAATATGATTATCAAGCCCTTTATACCAGCATTCATAGCAACTGCTACATCCACCTGAGCCGCAACCAGTACAAAAAGCAGTATCTCTGCAAACACCCATATCTTATTAAATTTTGCCGATAATCTCTTAGCAGCATCCGGTTTCTTTTCCAGCAGTATAAACCCTATAGTCATAACTCCAAGCAGTCCTGCAATTTCAATTTTACTTTTTAGTAAGCTTTCCAATGCAGTAAGCAGTATAGATATTCCTAAAATATACAGAACTTTTTTTGTATCCCGTATATGAAACCTCGTAAACAGCTTTATCAGCACCAAGCCTGCTACTATTCCCAAGCCTATGCCCAAAATAATAGAAACAGGAATGCTAAAAAGCTGTATTCCGATATTTATATGGCTTCCGCTATAAAGACCCAAAAAGGTTGAAAAAATGGTGATTGCAAAAACATCATCAATAGAAGCTCCTGCCAGTATCAGAGTAGGAATACCCTTATCCGTCCCCATACCCTTTTCAGAAAAATATAGCATTTGCGGAACTACAACAGCAGGTGACACAGCGGCAATAATAAAGCCCAGTATTCCACCCTGTATAAAGGAAAAGTCTAAAAGCACCATAGAAATAAAGGCTATAGAAAAGCCCTCCAGCAGTCCAGGTATACAGCTAAGCTTTACTGCTGTTTTTCCTACCTTGTTCAGTTCATCCCTGCTAATCCCAAGACCAGCTCTCAGCAGTATAATAATAAGTGCGATTTTTCTAAAATCACCTGATATAGTCAGCAAATCCTGCGTCAGCCAGTCAAGACCATAAGGACCTATGACAGCACCCAAAATAAGCATTCCCAATAGTCCCGGAAGCTTTAATCTTGTAAAGGCTGCATTAACTAAAAGTCCCAAAATAACAATAATACCTATACTTGTTGCCATAATACTCACATCCTTTGATTTTTTTACACAAAAAAACTCCTACTGACATAGAAATCAGTAGGAGTCATTAGCATCTCTGCGGTTAAAGGCGAACTCCATCACCTAAAGCAATTATAGCAGAGGAATTTACAAAAGGCAACAAAGAAATTTTAAGCTATGCAGAACCACCTAAAATACAAATACAAATAAAGGTGGTTCTTTAACTTACTATGGGTTATTGTATAAAATATATATATAAATATAAACAGGAGGATACTATGAGCTATATAATATATGGAGTCGCCGCAGCTATAGCCTTGGGACTTAAGTATATACATACATACTTAAGCATAGACTATTTACTATTTATTCTAAAACCTGTAGCTTCCTTGGTAGAAAAAGCTATGAACAGCCCCTTTGACTACTACCCCGAGCTTGGATATGTAAGCGATAAGCTGTCGGTAGTTATTGGACGAGAATGTGCAGGCATAAACTTTTTTATAGTTATATTTCTGATGCTTACCATATCCTTTGCGGCAAAGGTCAGAGGACGTAAAGACAAACCCTTGCTTATGACCTATTTTTTAGCTGTATCCTATATAGTAACAATAATTGCCAATGCTTCAAGGATAATTACATCCATATTGGTACTGCGCCTTGGCATTGCGGCGGACATAAAGCAAGCTGTACTGCTGCATCAGTCTGTGGGAGTGATATTTTATTTTGTATATCTGGCATGCACATACTATTTATTTTCTTATCTGATAAAAAGAATGGAGGTAACCAATGAAGAATTTATATAAGCCCTACATACTATTTTTTACTGTTACCATACCCCAAATAACTCTTTTCAGTCTATTTTACAAGCTATACAGCATCATAGGATCAGAGCTGACACCAGAGGCAGTAAAGCTATGGACTGTATCAGCCATAGTTATGCCACTTTGCTGTATTATATTTACGGCTTACGCAAGTATAAGCATATATCGAAAAAAAGAAATACACCCTCTTATAGCAGTACCAATGTTTAGTGTATACACGACATTTCTTACAATATACTTTTTAAATCATTCAAGCTTTATACCCTCCAATATACCTAACTGGCTGTTTATGGGCATAGAGCCGGGAATGTCCCTGCTGACGCTGATTATGCCTGCCTTAGCATATGCTATGCTTATTGCAGTTCATTGGACTGTAGAAAAGTATAAAATAAAAAGCGTAGAAAAAGATATTTTCATGGTGTTTGGAATACCATTTTTCTGGTATACCACGTTCCATCTTATGTTTGGAATATTTAGAATGGGCTTAGTAAGAGCCTTAGAAAAAATTATCCCCATAGTATTTATACTATCAGCAACGGTTTTTTTCTTCTTTCTTGTAAGAGTTGTTTATGTGCTTCTAAGCAGAAAGACATTAGCATGGAAAAACCTTCTCGCCCCCCTTGTACTGATAGGCTCCATACTCGGCTTACTGCTAAATCGGTCAATGGGGAATGTATTTGGAGATTTCTCCCATTACGGTTTTTATGTATTGGCAGCAGCTACCTCTTTGCTTATGATAATTCCTGAGACTAGCAGTCCAAGGTTAAGGCTGATTATTTTTATTGCCAGAAGCATTACCTATGTATACAGTATTTATTTCTTTTTAGTATTTCTGCCCTATTTACCCCTATCATTAATTGCAATAATTGCCTTTGGAGCAGGAATACTTATGCTTGTACCCCTAATCCTTACGCTGCTCCATACCAAAACCCTTTACAATGATTTTATGTTTCTCAAAAGACACTACAAAAAAGGCTTGCTGGCAGTCCTATTTGCTGTAGCTGTATTATCAATACCTGCCTTGCTTACAGCATCAATAAGCGACGACAGAATAAATGTAGACAACGCCCTAAAGCATACCTACCAAAGAAGCTTTACGGAAAAAGCTCCCTTATCCATAGATACAAAAGGAGTAGAAAGAGTACTAAACAATATAAAATATTTAAAGAGCAGCAGAAATGACTTTTTTAATTTCAGAAACACTAATACACCATATCTAAGTGCCTTTTATAACTGGTATGTACTTGACAACACCAGTATGGCAGACAGCAAGATAAGGCGGCTGGAGCAAGCCTTTTTAGGTGAATATAAAAGCAATAATAATCAAGAAACCTTTGATTCATTTATCAGCGACGTTTATATAAGACAGATTGATACCAGTAGCATATTTGACAGCGCAGAAGGAGTCTACAAAAGCTGGATAAGCTTTGAGCTTCAAAACAACAACGATTTTCAGGGAGAGTTTGTTACCAATTTTGAGCTTCCAGAGGGCTGTTATATAACCGACTATTATTTGTATGTACCAGAAGGAAAAAAGTTCGGCATGATTGCAGATAAAAGAGCCGCCAACTGGGTATACAATCAAAATAAGCTGATACGCAGAGACCCGGGCATAATAAGCAATATAGGTGGAAACAAATATGAGCTGAAGGTATTCCCCTTTGGGGCAAGAGAAACAAGAAAAACAGGCATGGAAATATCCCATAGAACACCCTTTGCCTTGCAGATAGAAAATAGAACCCTGCAGTTAGGTGAGACATCAGCAGATAATACAAGACTACATAAGGGTATAATACAAAACAAAGACTATGCATATATACCAAAAGAGGTTAAAGACAATCTGAAAATAACACTAAGAAAGCCAGCCTATTATTTTGTAATAGACTGCTCGGCTGAAAATAAACAAAAGGTAAATCAATATATAGACAGAATAAAAGAATACATAGACAACAACGATATAAGCACCTCTGTAAGCCAGATAGTATTGGTAAACTACAACGAAAAAATAATGAAGCCGGAGGAGGACTGGAGCAAAGGAGTTGAAAAGCTAGGTATAAAAGCAGGCTTTAACCTTGACTATACCATAAAAAGAATACTCTACGAAAGCTATACCAGTAATTCGGAATACTATCCAGTAATAATAATAAGCACAGACAATATTGATAAGGCAATACTATCAAGAGACTTTGAATCCCTAGGCTTTACCTGTCCCGAGGGCATATACTATTATCACCTTATGGATGAAAAAACTATTGCCAGATACTCACTGCTGCAAAACAGCAGCTATAGTGTACCAGAGCACATAAAACAGATAAACTATGAGCCTGTAGCAGTTTGGCACAGCAATAACAGCAAAAGCTTTTATCTGCCCAATAACCAGCAGGATGACATTGTACTGCTGAATGATAATTTTGACCCTGATATCAATGAAGTAAAAGCCTCCAAATGGGAGCAGGGCATTATGCTGAAAGCGGCATACATGAGCTATCTTCTGCACCCAGAAAAATATACTGACAAATCCGTTGCCATAGTAAGAAGCAGTATAAACAGCAATACCCTCAGTCCCCTAACCTCCTTTATAGTACTGGAAAACGAGGCTCAGGAAAAAGCAATGCTGCAAAAGCAAAAGGAGCTTCTAGCAACTGACAAACCAGTGGATGTTAACGATATGACAGAAATGGATGAGCCGGCTATATTGTTGATTGCTATACCTTTGATGTGTGTACTGCTGTTTGTGAAAAAACGTAGGAGGGCTGTAAGGCAGATAACTTCATAGACATGATAAACCGCAATCTTCTGTGCGCTATATAAACTTGCGGAATTTAGATATATATTGTAACACTTGCCATAAAATGTTATAATATGTTTGTATTATTATATTCATACATATTATAAATATCATGATGGAAGGTAGTAGAGTATGAGCAAGCTAAAGCTGGAAGATGTACGAATATTGGGCGAAGGTCAACAGATACGAAAAGCCATAGAAGCAAGATACAAGGATGTAAGGACATATTATGAGAGCAACAATATTACAATGGCATTGTCAACCTTTCGCTCCTATCTCAGCAAGGAAACCAATATGTCCGACACCATAAGATGTATAGTCACTAATACTCTGGGTATGGATTATGCAAAGGTCGTTCTTTCCACCCAACAGCAGATTACAAAATATGCCCAAATGATATATGACGAAATAAGGAAATACAACGAAGACACCGACCAAGAAATGATGGACTACCTTATTGAGGAAACCAAAAAAGAAAATATGCAACTGGAAACAGCCATGATGTACAGAGCAAAGGCAAGAAACTACTACTATACAAACTGGATAGATAATACTGAGTCAAACTACCAGTTTGCTATAGATAACCTGCCCAAAGAGGAAATAGACAAACTGGTTTTCTTTTACTGTGAGCTTGCTTTTATATTACAGAATGAGAACCTTATGGAGAAGTCTCACAGAAAGTTCAGAATAGCAGAGGAGCATATACGCAAGAATAAGGAAAGTCTAAGCAGTACTACACTGTTTTATTATTACTACTGGCGAGGCATATATTATCTGAGTGAAGATAAATACGATACAGCAAGGAAATATTTTGAAGAAGCAATAAAACATGCCGTTAAAAATTATGAAAAGGCTGGTGCTGTATCTAATAAAGGATTGACATATAAATATCAAGAAAATTATGTTGATGCCATTAAATATTATTATGAGGCTTTGGATTACTATGATGAGGAAAATGTATCAACTACAGCTTCAGTAAATAACAATATTGCCGAGGTATACAGGATTATAGAGGATTATGAAAATGCGTTAGAATATATAAAGATAGCTATGGACATGGTTGAAAAAGAGAGTGATCTAACTAAGATGTTGATTTATGCAGAAACATATGTGGAAATACTGTCAAAGCTGGGAGAAACAGAGGCATATGAGATATATCTTGATAAGCTGTTAAGCACAAAAGGAAAGCAGTTGAACAAAGCGGATGTAATACACAATATAAAGCAGTTCATCAAGACAACAGAAGATAAGCGTTGCTTAAACAGACTTTTCGCAGTTATAATGGAATTAGCAGATGCATCAACCAGCCAAGGCTATACTGATGGCTTGTACCAATGTCTAGGGCATGTGTCTGGAAAATTATATAAATTATATGGGGTGGTATTTGATGAAAAAAAACAATAAGCCCATAATAGTAATGCTTCTGACTATTATATTGATATTGTCATTTTCGGTGATCTCTTTTGCAGGGGATATTCGTGATCCTATTGGTCATAGTATGCCTAACCCGATATATATAATAATACGATAAATGGGGTGGTATTTGATGAAAAAAAACAGTAAACCCATAGCAGCAATGCTTCTGACTATTATATTGATATTGT
>CALGKJ010000067.1 GCA_937930535.1 uncultured Clostridia bacterium | reverse complement strand
AGTCCTTCTGAGTGTATATATAAATACAACCAGAAGGACTTTATTTTTTCAGTTATATACCAAACATTGATTTTCACAAAACAGCAATATTTTATTATTAATTAATACATAAATGTAAGAATGCTGATTATTTAGTAGTATAATTATATTATAGTAAAGTTATAAGACATAGTCAGAAGCTAGGGAGGAAATATTCAATGGTAATTTTAAGCTTTATAGCGGCTGCACTTACTACATTTTCGTTTGTGCCCCAGGCTCTACAGGTAATAAAAACAAAAAATACCTCAGGGCTTTCTCTCACAATGTATATAATGTTCGTTACAGGTGTATTTTTATGGATGGTTTACGGATTTTGGAAGGGTGATATGGCTGTTGCGTTGGCAAATGTCATTACTCTAGCCTTTGCCTCTATTATATTAACCTATAAGATAGCAGAGGTTATTCGAGGCAGGCATAAAAGAAAAATGTAGTGATTCATGCAAAATGGGAACCACCTACACTCAGGTGAGTTCCCATTATTTATTCCACCACTCTGATAAACTTAGCAGTTCCTTGAACTGGATAAGACTCTGCCACATCACCCTCAAAAACCCCTTCAACCTTTAAGCCTTCCTTAAGATCACTAACAGACAGCTTTTTATTACCAGCTTTCTTAACTATAGCGGTTTCTTTGGTTATAGTCACATATGCCTTATCATAAGCTACATTCTCAGCCAACTCCCCCTCAACCAAAATAGTGGCTTCTATGTTGCCTTCCCTAAAAGTTATCTCAGTTATTTCTCCCTGAAATCCGAGAGAATCATTATTTTTGGTACATCCTGCAATCATAAAAACAATACTTAAGCTTAGTATCACAAATAGTACTTTCTTCATTTCGTGCCTCCTATAACCTTATTTTATCTTTTAGACGCTGCAAAAGAGGCAATGTTCCCGCTGCTTATGTCAAACCATAAAATGAACAGCTTAAGGTACTGCTGAGGCAGCTTATATAATACTATAACGAAATATTTACGGTACTTTTTCTAGCGTTACTATCTATTGCAAGCTCAATCAGCCTTATAGTATTTCTTGCCTGCTGAGGAGTTACCGCCAGAGGCTGCTTAAGGATAACAGCATCATATATGTTGTTATATAATTCCCTGTAATCACCTTTTTCACTTTTTACCTTGCCTTTGATATCCAATCCATTAAATGTACTATTGAGGGTGCCATAAAGCTCTTCCGGCTCATCTCCCCAATCAGCCTTATTAAGAGGAGTACAGCCTGACTTTAGATCCTCCTCCTGAACATCTACACCATATTTGACAAAGGAACCATTTTCGCCAAGCAAAATATAATGCGGCAGATCGGCTTTTACAAGCATGCCGGATTTTAATGTAACCTTTAGCCTATCATAGTGCAGTATTAACTCAAAATTATCTACTGCCTTTGAAACCTGTCTTTGCATTCTCAAATCCGCAGTTAAAGCATTAGGAATCCCAAAAAGCATCAAGGCTTGATCTATCAAATGAGAACCTAAATCAAACAATACGCCGGAGCCGGGAATATCCTCTTCCCTCCATGCCCTGTCCTTTATAAAATTTCTATATCTATCCATATGTATTTCACATTCTACCAGATTACCCAAGATGCCGCTGTCTATTACTTTTTTAACAGTTTTAAAATCACTGTCCCATCTTCTATTATGATACACTGATAGTATTTTGTTATGCATCTGGGATATTTTTATCAGTTCATCTGCTTCCTCAGAGGTCACTGTAAAAGGCTTATCTATTAAAACATGCTTTCCTGCTGTCAAAGCTTTTGCAGCTAAAGAAAAATGACTTGTATTAGGTGTTGCTATTACTATCAAATCAATAGAGCTGTCCTTAAATATTTCGTTGACATCCGAAACAGCTATAGTATTAGGATAAAGCCTATTAACAGCTTTTATGCTGTCTTCATTTTTAGTATATATTTTAGTCAATTCAAAGCTGTCTATACTTGAAATAATAGGAGCATGAAAAACACGCCCTGCCATTCCAAAGCCGATGATAGCTGTATTTATTGTTTTTTTCAAATTATCACTCCCTAACCTGTATATAAAGTTGGTCTACCCAACTTTACATCAGCAATCAATGAAAAGAAAGCAAGTCTCAGGAAGTGACCCTAGACAGACGCAGCTTTATTTTCATATTAATAAAATAATATGCTTATTATATGTTTAATAACAGACTTTGTATTTATAGGGAAGCAACCATAAAAGGCAGCTTATTCATAGGTTAGTTATTGCTTCCCTCCTAGCTTTTTAGCTAAAAACCCTATAGCTCTAATTATTATACTGCTCGTATATAATGATTATATGAGATTATGCATATATAGACAACTCGAAATAAAGCTTTAGCCTATCAAATATAAATCGCAATAAATATATTACATTATCGTAAGTATGTTATGCGATTTATATTTGATAGAAAGCAAAAGAAAGTACTTGCTAAATGTAAATTATTTATTGCTTTCTATATAGCAATAATGAAAAATATTTTAATAATTCTAGTTGATTATTATATAATATTGTCATATAATAAATACTAAGAAATGCATAATAGTGTGCAACGTACAGTATGGTGTATAGGAGGTGCTTGTGTGGGAATCGAAAAGGATGACCAAGTATTTGAAGGCTTAGTTCTTGAGCTGCGTCGAGGTACGATTGTCTTAAGTGTAATGAGCCAGCTTAAAACAGCGCAGTATGGATATTCTCTAGTTGTACTGCTGGAGGAAAAAGGAATAGCCGTAGATGCAGGAACACTGTATCCGCTTTTAAGAAGATTGGAAAAGCAAGGTATATTGGAGAGCAGCTGGGATGTTGAAAGTGCGAAACCTCGAAAGTATTATGGCTTAAGTGATTACGGAAAAACGGTATACAAAAGATTATGCGACCAATGGGTCAGTATGACAGACAGCATTAATGCCCTAATAAATGATAAGGATGTGGAATAAATGGATTTAGTGGAACGATATATATATGCAGTTACAAAAAGGCTTCCAGAAAAGCAGCGGGGAGATATAGAAAAGGAGCTTAGAAGTATTATTGAAGATATGATGGAGCAGTATAAGGAAACTGAACCAAAAGATTTAATAATACAAAAAGTACTTTTAGAGCTGGGTGATCCTGTTCTATTAGCGGACAATTATAGAGAAGCTAAAAGGTACCTAATAGGACCTCAATACTTTGATAAGTATATGTTAGTATTAAAAATAGTTTTTGGGGCTGTATTTTTAGGAATTTCAATATCTACTGTAATAGGCAGTATCTTTTCTGAACAGCATAAGATAATGGAAGCTTTGGCAGGTTATATTGGGGGATTATTTTCGGGACTGGCACAAGGATTTGTATGGGTTACAGGAATATTTGCAGCAGCCGAATACTATGGTGTAAAATTAATGGATGATGAAGCTGAAAAGCACAGCTGGTGCTTATCAGAATTACCGCAAATCCCAGAGAAAAAGGCAGTTATATCAAAATCAGAATCCATTATTTCTATTATGTTCTCCACGATTTTTGCAATAATATTCTGGTCGGCATCTCAGTTAATAGCCGCCTATATACCCAATGGGCAAGGGGGACTGGCAATTATACCTGTATTCGATATTAGTGTTATATTTGGGTACAGAATACTTATTCTAGCTACTTTTATACTAAGCGTACTAAAGGAAATTTTAAAACTAATTTATGGTAAATGGACACTGAGGCTGTCAATACTGGTTACAGCTTTAAGCTTGGCTTCATTGGCACTAACAGTAGCAATATTATCTAATCCCAATATTTGGAATGATAGATTTGCAGCAGATATTATGCTGCACTTAAATTTAAATTATGATTTCGCAAGTATATGGAAAATGGTAACCAGCAAAGTGGCAGTACTTTTTGTAATTGCTTATACTATAGAAGCCATATCTGTAGTATATAAAGGAATAAAATATAAATAATGATAGTAAAGAGAGTGATATAGTATGTCAGTCAGCCAAAGATTAGCATCCTCACAAGGGCGTAAGGACGAGGCTCTCAATCGAATACTAGCACAGGAGCTGGTAGAAGCCGGAGATTCAGAGAGTATTAAGGAGCTTATACAAAATCTATATGGTAAGGATAAGGCTTTACAGGGTGATAGCATAAAAACTCTATACGAAATCGGATATTTAAGACCTGAACTGATTTCAGATAATGTGCTGTACTTTCTAAAGCTTTTATCATCAAGGAATAACAGACTTATCTGGGGTGCAATGATGGCACTTTCTACAATAGCAGATATAGAGGCAGCTAGGATATACGAGAATGTTCATGTTATATATAGAGCTCTGAAAAATGGTTCCGTCATTACTGTGGACAGCGGGGTCAAGGTATTAGCCAAAGTAGCAGCCCAGAAAAGGGAATACAGCTTATCTATATTTCCGGCTTTAATTGAGCATTTGAGAACTTGCAGAATAAAGGAAATACCTCAGCATAGTGAAAGTATCCTTGTTGCAGTAAATGCTTCAAATAAGGAAGAATTTATTTCTGTGCTCAAGGAAAAAGAAAAGTTTTTAAGTACAAGCCAATTGTCAAGAGTCAAAAAGCTGTATAAAAAACTGTCAGAATAAAGCCAGTCATGCTAAAAACCTATAGCTGCGTATTGTCATATATTCGAACTACTTTAATGCTTAATAATATAAAGGCACTAT
>CALGKJ010000066.1 GCA_937930535.1 uncultured Clostridia bacterium | reverse complement strand
GTAAGCAGCAAAAAGGATTTGTTTGTATGATTAGAATTTTAAAAAATTTAAAAATCAAATTATTTTTTATTTTATGTATGTTTACTATACTATTAAGTACATTGCTGCGAATAAATTATACCGATTTGGTAACGACGTTGCGAGGTATTTATGGCGGTATTTCATTAAATACACTGTCGGCTAAAATGGGATTTATTTTTCTCATTATTTTATTGCAATATGCTAATGCTGATACAATTACTTATTATTTAAACAATAATTCATATTTAGCTACTAGATATGGAAGCAGAAAAAAATTGATAAGGGTGTTGCTTAAAAAAATCCTAGGGTTAAATCTAACCTTTGTTTGTTTAGTGGGTATTGCTGTAGTTTTTAGTGCTGTTTTAAGCAGGCTCAGCTTATCTGTTTTAAACTATATGGAAATTTTGGAAGTATTACTTAGAGGATATCTTACTTGTGTTACTATTTCAATTATTCAAGTAATCTTAATGTTCAAAACCGCTGAAGCAAAAACCTTTATGATACTTATGATAGTGTCTATTTCTTTAACTTTTTTAAGCCAATTTAATCAATCATTTTTCACAATACGTCCAGTCCCTTTGGAGGGCATGAAATTACCTTTGAATATTCTTATTTGTGTTATTTCAATTGCATTCTGCACTATATACACAAAAGAAACATTTTGCAAAAACGAGCAATGTTAAAATGCCATAAGAAGCATGTTTTAGCTGTAACATTGATTAAATATTAGAAAAACAACTTTTAAAAAAGGAGTATACTACAATGGTAATAGAATCAAAAGGTTTAACAAAAATAATTAACGGTACAACGGTTCTTGAAGATATTAGCTTGCGTTTTGAAGGTGGGAATATTTATGGTATTATGGGCAAAAACGGCAGCGGTAAGACAATGTTATTACGGGCAATTGCCGGACTGATTAGACCTACTAGAGGAGATGTAACAGTCAACAGCAAGGTACTGCATAAAGATATTTCATTTCCGCCTAATATGGGCCTGCTAATTGAAAAACCAGAATTTTTAGGTCATTTAACTGGATTTGAGAATCTTAAGTTCCTAGCAGAAATAAAGAAAGTCATTTCAGACAATCAAATAAGAGAGTATATGAAAATGTTTGATCTTGACCCTGATTCTAAAAAGATTATAAGAAAATATTCCCTAGGTATGAAGCAAAAAATCGGTATTATTCAAGCAATTATGGAGGAACAAGAATTATTGATATTAGATGAAGCCTTTAATGCCTTGGATGAGGTAACAGTCACTAAACTACGGCATTTACTATTAAAATACAAAGAAGAAGGAAAAATAATAATATTGACCTCTCATTATAAGGAAGATATAGATGCTTTATGCAACTTCACATACCAAATAAGCGAAGGAAGAATCTTGAACCAGCCTTTGGGGATGCAACAAGTCTAAGACTGTAAAGTCGGTATGCGAATGATATTTACAAGTATACTAACCACAATTACGCAGGAGTATTTATAAAAGAACTTCATCCCAAAAACAATTATATGCTGGGAGGGGTTCTTTTATATTTTTTATTGTTGCCACCCCATAACAGCTATTAAGAGCAATATCAAATAAAATAGAGATAATTGAAGCTATTAAAAGAAATTGTTTGCATTATAATATTAAATATGTTAAGTTATGATATATAAATAAACGGAAATTTTTATGAAACTGAAAGATTATAAGATTATCAGCTTCATATAATCACATAATATATAGAAGGTGCAGGGTGCATAAGCTGATTTTAATATGTGCTTTCTATATTTATTTGAGGAGGTTTAAGATGTTTTCTTTCTATAAATATCATGGATTAGGAAATGATTTCATATTTATAGATAATAGGAATCAGGATATGCAGTTAAGCATTGATACTATTGTACAAATGTGTCATAGAAACTTCGGCATTGGTGCGGATGGTATTGTATTAGTAGAAAACAGCCAGACAGCAGACGTCAAAATGACAATATTCAATTCTGACGGCAGTAACCCCAATATGTGTGGAAACGCTGTCAGATGCTTTGGAAAGTTTGTATACGACAAAAACATAGTCCGCAAACCTGTATTGCTTGTAGACACAGCGGCAGGACTTATGAAGCTTGATATGAAAATAGAAAACAACACCGTAAAAGCAGTAAAAGTAAACATGGGCAAGCCGATTTTTGACTTTGACAAAATACCCTGCACCATAGAGAAAACCCCTGTTTCAGCTTATGAGCTAAAAGTCGATAATCATACTTACGAAATTACCAGCTTGCTTTTAGGAGTACCTCATACTGTAGTATTCAGTGATGATATTTCAGACACCTATGTTATAGAAAATGGAAAAATCATAGAAAACGCTGCTTGTTTTCCGCAAAAAACAAATGTAAACTTTGTTAAGGTAATAAGCCGAAAGGAAATAGAGCTGAGGACATGGGAGCGTGGAGCCGGCTATACATTGGCATGTGGTACTGGAGCCTGCGCAAGCGCAGCAGCAGGAATCGTCAATAATATATTGGACAACGAGGTTCTCGTTCATTTAAGAGGCGGAGATCTGATAATTCAATGGAATACCAAAGGAGATGTTTATATGGAAGGCAGTGCCGAAGAGGTTTTTGAGGGAGTATATAAAAAGTCATAAAGCTTTCCAGTTGTTTCTCACAAAAAAAATTAACAACTATTAACGAAAAATATTTTCAGTTTTAGAGTTGGTTATTATAAAATAGCTTGTAATTATATAGAATATTATTTAAAATGAACTGTAGAAAAATATTACAGAGCATACTGATGGTATTTTTTATGGAAGGATGATTATTATGATAAAGAGTATGACTGGTTTTGGCAGAGGTGAGCACAATCAGGACAACATCACCTTTTCTGTCGACGTTAGAACAGTTAATCATAGATACAGCGATATATCTATACGAATTCCACGAATTATCAACACATTAGAAGAAAAGGTCAGAGAATACATAAACAGCAAAGTAAGCAGAGGCAAAATTGATATATACGTAAACTACAGCTCCTTTAGTCAGGATGCAAAGGTTACAGTAGACTCTAATCTTGCTGCTGCATATGTTGAGTCTCTCAACTCCTTAAAGAATCAATTTGGTTTGCGTGACGATGTAAACTTATCCATACTAACCAGATTTCAAGACATACTAAAGCTGGAGACAGCAGAGCTTGATTTGGACTACATCTGGTCTTTGCTCAAAATAGCATTAGGCAAGGCCATAGACTCACTTGTTGAAATGCGAACCAGAGAAGGACAACGCTTGCATACTGATTTACTTTCCAAGCTGGACTATATAGCAGGTAAAGTAAATTACATAAAAGAAAAGTCCAGTACCCTGGTTGATGAATACAAGAGCAAGCTTTATGATAGAATAAAAGAATTGACCAAGGATATACAATTGGACGAAAACAGGCTTATGACTGAGGTAGCAATATTTGCCGACAAATCCAGTATTGATGAAGAGCTGGTAAGACTGGAAAGCCACCTTCAAGAGTTTAAGAAGGCTTTATCAATGAACGGTTCTATTGGAAAGAAGCTGGATTTTATTTTGCAGGAAATGAACAGGGAAGTAAATACCATAGGTTCAAAGGTATCCGATATAGTTATTACTAACTATGTTATTGATATGAAGGCAGAAGTAGAAAAAATCAGAGAACAGGTGCAAAATATCGAATAAAATTTCAGATATTATGACTTCAAAAAAATGGGAGGTAGACAAATGAGTATAAAATTAATAAACATAGGCTTTGGTAATATTGTTTCAGCAAATAGGCTGGTAGCAATAGTAAGTCCAGAATCAGCACCAATAAAAAGAATAATACAAGAGGCAAGAGATAGAGGTATGCTTATAGATGCTACTTATGGCAGAAGAACAAGAGCAGTTATCATAACCGACAGCGATCATATAGTTTTATCTGCTGTACAGCCTGAAACTGTGGCTCACAGGCTAACTGACAAAGAAGTAAATGATGACACAGTAGAAGTTTAATCTGGAGGGGAAAATGAATAACAATGGGTTGCTTATTGTGATTTCTGGTCCCTCGGGTGCTGGCAAGGGGACAATTTGCAGAGAACTGATGAGTCATAAGTCCAGTGATCTGGAGCTGTCTGTTTCTGCAACAACCAGAAGCCCAAGAACGGGCGAGGTTGATGGCGTAAGCTATTTTTTCAAGCAGAAGGATGAGTTCCGCAAGATGATAGATAATAACGAGTTTATAGAATACGCACAGGTTTATGATAATTTTTACGGAACTCCTAAGAAATACGTAATGGATAAGATTGAAGAAGGAAAGGACGTAATTCTGGAGATAGATGTCCAAGGCGCAATGAAGGTTAAGCAAAACATTCAGGATGCTGTTTTTATATTTATAATGCCGCCTTCCATGAAAGAGCTTAAGTACAGAATTACATGTAGAGGAACTGAGTCGAAACAGGATATTGATAAACGCATGGGAAACGCTTACTGCGAGGTTTGCAGTGCAAGATGTTATGATTACGTGGTAATAAATGATGATATAGCAAAGGCAGCAGAAAGAGTAAAATGTATAATTATTGCAGAAAAATGCAGATTAAATAGGAGCAAAATAGATTTTGATAGTTTTAAGGAGGAATAGTATGATATATCCTACACTAAAAACATTATTAGAAAGAATTGATAGCAAATATACACTGGTTGTAGCCGTTTCAAAAAGAGCAAGACAATTGGTAGACGGTGAACCTAAGCTGGTAAAGGTCAGCTCGACCAAGCCTGTAACTATAGCAGTCCATGAAATTGCTGACTGTAAAATTACCTACGAAAGAAACCAGCCACTAAAACCTGTTGGTGAAGAAAATGCTGAAGAATAAAAATATTGTTCTTGGTGTCAGCGGAGGTATAGCAGCATATAAAGCCTGCGAGTTAACCAGCAGGCTGAAAAAGCTTAATGCCAATGTAGAAGTTATTATGACAAAGTCCGCTTCGGAATTTGTTACACCCCTGACATTTCAGTCTTTATCTCTGAATCAGGTTGTAACGGATATGTTTGAGGCCCCAAAATACTGGGAAATCGAACATATTTCTTTAGCCCAAAAAGCGGACATACTCATAATTGCTCCTGCTACTGCCAACATAATAGGCAAGCTGGCAAATGGAATAGCTGATGATATGCTTTCCACCACCGTTATGGCAGCAAAAGCACCAATAGTCATAGCAACAGCTATGAATGTAAATATGTATGAAAATGTAATCGTACAAAAAAACATAGAGTATCTTAAATCCCTTGGCTATATAATAATTGAGCCTGACGAAGGCAGACTTGCCTGCGGAGATATAGGAAAGGGGAGGATGGTTGATCCTGCTGTAATAGTTGAAAAGGTTTTGGAAATCTTAAACCCTAAGAAGGATTTAGAAGGAAAAACCTTTATAGTAACAGCGGGACCTACAGTTGAGGCACTGGATCCAGTGCGATTTATAACCAACCATTCAACAGGAAAAATGGGATACGCTATTGCTGAAAAAGCTGCTAAAAGGGGCGCAAAGGTTTATTTAATATCTGGACCAACAAGCCTCAATACTCCCCTAGGTGTTGAAAGAATAAATATAAATTCTACGTCTGAAATGCTTAATAAGGTATTAAAATATTTTGATCAGGCAGATGTAGTAATAAAAAGTGCAGCACCGTCAGATTATGCTCCAGTAGAATATTCAGAGCAGAAAATCAAAAAGAAGGATGAAGAGCTTGTAATACGGCTTAAGAAAAATCCCGATATTGCTGTGGAGCTGGGCAAAATAAAAGGTAACAAGATATTAGTAGGCTTTGCGGCAGAGACTAATGATTTGGTCGAAAATGCAGTAATAAAAATAAAGAAGAAAAACCTTGATTATATTGTTGCAAATGATGTAAAAGCAGAGGGTGCTGGCTTTGGAACAGATACAAATATCGTAAAGATAATTGATGCTGCTGGTAATATTGATGATATACCAATAATGAAAAAAATAGATCTGGCTGATATTATTTTAGATAAAATTAGTAACAAATTAGGTGAGCGTACTTAAATGGACTTAGGCGTACTTTGTGGTACGCTTTTTATATATGTAATTATTTTGTTTTATGTTATAATCTGAAACATAAGGATGCAGGTGAGGGGATATTTTGGATAAACAATTGTTTGTAGAGGTTATAGTGGATAACAAATGCAGGGAGACTGATAGGGTTTACAGCTATTCGGTTTCTCAGGATTTAATTGAAAAAATAAATATTGGCTGTCGTGTTCTCGTTCCCTTTGGCATCAGCAATAAAAAAACAGAAGCTTATGTAGTTGGGCTGTTGGACGATGTAAGCTTTAACAAAAGCAGGCTTAAGCAGGTTATAAAGCTTATTGATCAAGAGCCGGTAATGTCTACACAGCTTGTAGAGCTTGCTAAATGGATGAAAAACAAATACATATGCTATTACATAGAAGCTATTCAAACAGTTGTACCTGCCCCGGTACGGATAAAAAGCAGCTATGAGATAGAATTAAGAGAAGATATCAATATCGGAGAAGCATTAAAAGGCAGCAGCTCTGATAAATTAATAGAAATAGTTGAGTACCTTGAGAACAATAACAACAAGGCTTCTTTAAGTGAGCTTAAAACCCATTTCAGCGATATTAAGCTTGATTACTATATTAAGAAGCTTATAGACATGAATCTGATAACTAAAAAACAGTCAATTAAAAATAAAGTTGGAATAAAAGTACATAAGCTGCTTCATATAAATAATGATACAGACATTAACATACCCAGCAACGCACCCAAACAGAGAGAGCTTATAGATATAGTAAAAGCAAATCCCGGAATCAGCATGGAGGAAGTCAGAGAAAGGTGTGGAAGCTGTGTTGCAGCAGTAAAGACACTTTTAGGCAAGGGGATTTTGTTCATAGAAGAAAAGGAAAACTATAGATATACCTTCAGCAGTGAATATCAGGACAAAAGACATAAGCTGACTGACATTCAGCAAGCTGCTTTAATGCAGATACTAGACCAGTTTGCTCAGAATAGAAATGTACTGTTGCATGGAGTTACAGGCAGCGGAAAAACAGAAGTATATCTTGAAATTATTGAGCAGAATCTTATGTCGGGTAAGGATGCTATAGTACTTGTGCCGGAAATATCCTTGACACCTCAAATGATAGAGCGTTTTAAAGGCAGATTCGGGGATAACGTGGCGGTACTGCACAGCAATTTATCCGAGGGCGAAAAATATGATGAATGGCGGAAAATAAGATCTGGTATGGTAAAGGTTGCAGTAGGCGCAAGGTCGGCTGTATTTGCTCCTTTTTCCAATCTGGGAATAATAATTATTGACGAGGAACACGAAAGTACATACAAATCAGAAATAAAACCCAAGTATTTAACAAGAGAAGTTGCAGAAAAAAGATGCGAGCTGGAAGGTGCAAGGCTTATACTTGGATCGGCGACCCCCTCCATAGAGACCTATTTTCAGGCGCAGACTGGCAGACTGGGACTTGTAAAAATGCTCAATAGGGTAAATAATAAGCCAATGCCGGAAGTTGAAGTTGTTGATATGCGTGAAGAGCTGAAAAATGGAAACAAAACCATATTTAGCGAGAAAATGACAGAAGAAATATTAAACACTATAAGAAATGATAATCAGCTTATATTATTTTTAAATAGAAGAGGGCATTCTACCTTTGTTACATGCAGACAGTGCGGCTTGGTAATGAAATGTCCACGATGCAGTATTTCGCTGACATATCATATGAACGAGGATAAGCTTAATTGCCATTACTGCGGCTTTGAAGCTGCAAATCCCAAGGTATGCCCCAAATGCAGAAGCAGCAGCATAAGGTATTTTGGAGTAGGAACACAAAAGCTTGAGAAGGAGTTTAGGAGTAAATTTTCAATAAATAATGTACTAAGAATGGATGCCGACACTACTTCCAGAAAGCAGTCCCATGAGAAAATACTAAGCAGCTTCAGAAAAAAGGAATCAAAGGTACTTATTGGCACTCAAATGATTTCAAAGGGCTTAGATTTTCCAGATGTTACAATGGTAGGTGTTATAACCGCTGATACCAGCTTGAACCTTCCTGATTTTAGAGCCGCAGAAAGAACCTTTCAGATGATAGCGCAAGTGGCAGGACGATCAGGAAGAGGGGATAAAAAAGGAACAGTAATAGTCCAAACATACTCTCCAGAGCATTACAGCATAATGTATGCTCAAAACCATGACTATGAGGGCTTTTATGATCAGGAAATAAGGCTTAGACAAGAGCTTGAGTATCCGCCCTTTTCTCATGTGGCAAGCATAATAATAAGCGGCTTAAATGAAAGCAAGGTAATAAAGGCTGCAAATGATATTGGCGGTTTTATCAAAATAGAGCTGGAAAGCGCAGAAATCATTGAGATGCTTGGTCCTGTGTCCGCTCCACTTTCAAAGATTAAGAATAGGCACAGGTGGCAAATACTATTAAAGGCTAAAAAACAGGATGTATTAAAAGGCATTTTATTAAAGCTGGTAAATGATACGACCCTGGATTTAAACGATATAAACATAAATATGGATTTGAATCCCTATAGTATGTTATGATTTTAATGATATAATTTTCGTTTTGATAAATTAAATATTAATAATTATGTTGGTTTAATATGAAAATAAAGCTGCGTAGACCAACTTTAAATACAGGTTAGGAGGATTAATATGGCAATAAGAAATATAAGAAAAGATGATGATGATATATTAAGAAAAAAATCCAAAAAGGTTGAGACTATAGATGATAGAATAATTACCCTGCTTGATGATATGGCAGACACAATGTATGATGCAGACGGTGTAGGACTAGCAGCGGTGCAGATAGGAGTTTTGAGAAGGGTAGTTGTTGTTGATGACGGCGAAGGTCTTATAGAGCTGATTAACCCTGTAATAGTATATGAAAGCGGAGAGCAGCTAGAGGAGGAAGGCTGTTTGAGCCTGCCGGGAAAAGGCGGAATGGTAAAAAGACCAAGCAAGGTAATTGTAAGAGCTATGGACAGATACGGCAATACCTTTGAAGTAGAGGGAACTGATCTTTTGGCAAGAGCTTTCTGTCACGAGGTAGATCATCTTAATGGAATATTGTTTACAGATAAGGTTATAAGCGAGGAAAGTGCTTCAATTATTGAAAGCAACTAGTTAAAATTTTGCATATGAAAGGTTGATGCAAATGAAAATCGTATTTATGGGTACTCCTGAATTTGCAGTACCCTGCCTAAAAACTTTGATAGATAATAATTATGAAATCAGCGCAGTAGTAACACAGCCGGACAGAGCAAAGGGAAGAGGCAAAAAGCTGGCTCCGACTCCAGTAAAGGTAATGGCACAGGAGCATAATATACCTGTGTATCAGCCAGAAAAAGTAAAAACAGCAGAATTTGCAGCTATACTTAAGGACCTTGAGCCGGATATGATAATAGTTGTTGCCTTTGGACAAATTTTATCCAAAGAAATATTGGATATACCGCCATTGGGCTGTATAAATGTCCACGCCTCATTGCTGCCTAAGTATAGAGGTGCTGCACCCTTTAACTGGTGTATAATAAATGGCGAGCAGAAAACAGGAATAACAACAATGTATATGGATATTGGTCTGGATACTGGAGATATGATACTAAAAAGCGAAGTTGAAATAGGAGAAAACGATACTGCGGAAAATCTCCATGATCGAATGTCAGTGCTTGGCGCAGAAACCCTGATAAAGACTGTGAAGCTGATACAAAAAGGAACAGCACCAAGAGAAAAGCAAGATCCAAGCATAGCCAGCTATTACCCAATAATGAATAAGACTCTGGGAAAGATAGATTGGTCAAAGGATGCCAGAACAATCAGAAATCTGATAAGAGGAACTTGTCCTTGGCCTGGTGCATATACTACATATAACGGAAAAACCTTCAAGGTATTTCAATGTGACATTTTGGAAGAACATACTACAAACGAGAAATATGGTACAATAGAGCAAATTACTAAAGACAGCTTTGTAGTTTGCTGTGGTACAGGAAAAATTGCTGTTAAAGAAATCCAATTTGAAAACGAAAAAAAAATGAGTGTGGAAGCTTATTTAAGAGGGCATAATATAGATGTGAATACACAACTTGTATAATTGAAAGCTCAATAGACTATCTTTTCATACACTGTAGGAGGGGAAAATATGGGTTATGGTTTGTTTTATGATTCGTCATTTTTATTGCTCATACCAGCCATGATATTCGCATTATATGCTCAAACCAAGATTAATACCACCTTTAATAAGTATTTGAGAGTTAGAAACAGCTACGGCTTTACAGGATTTCAGGTAGCACGCAAAATTTTGGACGCTAATGGCTTGCAAAATGTAAACATAGAGCTTGTAAGGGGAAGACTATCAGATCACTATGATCCCAGACATAGAGTGCTAAGATTGTCCGAGGAAGTATATAGAGGTGATTCTATAGCATCAGTTGGAGTAGCTGCCCATGAGTGCGGTCACGCAATACAGCATCAGGAAGAATATGCACCTCTTACCATCAGGAATACCATTGCCCCTGTTGCGTCAATTGGTTCCAGAGCTGCATTTTTCTTTATATTTGCTGGGCTGATTTTTAATGCTTTAAATTTATTTGATATTGGTATTTTACTTTTTTCAGCAGCAGTAATATTTCAGTTGATTACTCTGCCGGTAGAGTTTAATGCCAGCAGCAGAGCTATTTATTTATTAGAAAGCAATAACTTGGTTCCTGCTGATGAAATTGCACCTGCCCAAAAAGTATTAAGTGCTGCTGCACTTACTTATATAGCAGCCACAATTACAGCGGCAATGCAGCTTTTAAGATTGTTCGTATTAAGAAGCAGAAGAAATTAGATAATAGCTAATGGATTCATTATACTTTTTTGAATCCATTAGCTTTAGCATTTCATATAGAAAGTCTGTGTACACAATATACAATAAAAATAAAATTATTCTACATAGTTTGGAGTGCGAAGTATAATGAAAAACAAAAGCTGGGCAAGAGAAATTGCAGTTAAGGCACTTAATAAGGTGCTGAGAGAGGCTGCTTATTCCAATATAGCATTGAAAAATGAATTGCAAAATAGTGAGCTTAGTAAGGTAGATAAGGCTCTTGTAACAGAAATAGTAAACGGTACATTAAAAAATTTAAGCAGAATAGATTGGATAATCAGTCAATTTACAAATACAAGGAAGAAAAAGCTGGATCCTTGGATTGAAGATATTTTAAGATGCGGAGTATATCAAATAATGTTTTTGGACAGGATACCAGACTCTGCTGTATGCAATGAAAGCTCGGAGCTGGCAAGAAAGCTGGGACATGAAGGTACTGTCAAATTCGTAAATGGTGTACTAAGAAATATAAGCAGAAGTAAGGATGCTATTAAGTACCCTGATAGAAATAGCAATATTGTTGAATATTTATCTGTATTCTATTCGCATCCTGCATGGATAGTTAAAAAGTTTATTGCTGATTATGGTGTAGAATTTGCAGAGGAAATGCTGAAAGCCAATAATCAGACTCCGCCCTTTTGCATTAGAACCAACAGCTTAAAAATCGAAAGATCTAAGCTTATGGAAATTCTGGAAGCGGAAGGTATTGAATATGAAGAAGGTATGTACAATACCGAAGCCATATATATAAGAGGAACGTCCTCCATTGAAGACAGACAGTCCTTTATAAATGGCTATTATCAAATACAGGATGAAAGCTCCATGCTCGTAGGACATGTTATAAATCCAAAGCCTGGGGATACCATACTGGATATGTGCAGTGCTCCGGGAGGCAAGGCTACACACCTTGCAGAGCTGATGAACAATACAGGCACTATTATAGCCAGAGATGTCCACCAGCACAAGCTGAGACTTATAGACGAAAGCTGTAAAAGATTAGGCATAAGCATAATAAAAACAGAGCTGTATGATGCAAAAAAGCTGGATGAAACCCTAGTGGGCAAGGTTGACAAGGTTCTTTTAGACGCGCCTTGCAGCGGTTTGGGTGTAATAAGAAGAAAACCGGATTTAAGATATAAAAAGAAACAAGACAATTTTAGTGAATTGTCTAAGCTTCAGTTGGAGATACTTGAAAAAGCAGGAAGGTATGTTAAACCTGAAGGTGTATTAATATACAGCACCTGTACAATAAACAAGGATGAAAATATAAATGTAGTAAACAGCTTTATAACAAGCAACAAGGAATTTTATCTGGAAAGTATAGAGGGACTTCTGCCTGACAAGCTAAAGGTTCAAGGTGCAGAAAGAGGATATATTGAGCTATACCCAAATATCAACCATACAGATGGATTTTTCATTGCCAGATTAAGAAGAAAGTAGCGTGATAATATGAATCAAAAGAGAAATATAAAGGATTTAGATTTTAACGAGTTAGAAGGATACATACTGGAAAAAAAATTGCCCAAGTTCAGAACACAGCAGATATTTGAGTGGATTTTTAAGGATGTGGAGGATTTTGGCAGCATGAAAAATCTTCCTAAAAACGTTATAGAACAGCTTGAAGCTGATTTCTATATAGGACGAGCAAAAATATTGAGAAAACAAAGCTCCTCAGTAGATGGTACAAGAAAATATCTATTTGAAATGGAGGATGGCAATACAGTAGAATGCGTTCTGATGGAATACAGCTATGGAAAAACCGCCTGTATCTCAACCCAGATTGGCTGTAAAATGTCCTGCACCTTCTGCGCATCCACTATGGACGGACTGGTGAGACATTTGAGCTGCGGTGAAATGATTGAAGAAGTTATGGCTATATCAAGAGATATAGGAGACAGGATATCAAATATTGTGCTGATGGGAATGGGTGAGCCCTTTGATAACTATGATGAGGTTATGAAATTTCTAAAGCTTGTAAACAGCAGCAAGGGACTAAATATTGGACAAAGACATATTACCATTTCTACATCAGGTATTGTTCCAAAAATCTTTGAATTTGCAGATGCACAAATGCAGTGCAATCTTGCGATTTCTCTTCATGCGGCTGATAATGAAACAAGAAATGTACTAATGCCTGTAAATAAAAAATATAATATAGATAAGCTGATAGAAGCTTGCAGGTACTAC
Organism: uncultured Clostridia bacterium; assembly: GCA_937930535.1. Lineage (GTDB taxonomy): Bacteria > Bacillota > Clostridia > Lutisporales > Lutisporaceae > CALGKJ01. The sequence continues at coordinate 16,235 of CALGKJ010000066.1, read as the reverse complement.
GTAAATAAGACCAATAGACGTATAACCTATGAATATTCCCTGATAAAGGATATAAACGATGATTTGGAAGCGGCGGAAAGCCTTGGAAAGCTGTTAAAGGGGCAGTTATGCCATGTAAATCTGATACCCATGAACAGCGTTGAAGGAAAGGAATTTGAAAAGCCGGGCAAGGAAAAAGTAGCTAAATTTAAGAGCGTTCTAGATAAATACGGCATCGAAACAACAATAAGAAGAGAGCTTGGAACTGATATAGATGCTGCCTGCGGACAGCTTAGACGCAGAGACAGCGAAATGGTGACAGTATAAGACATTAAATAGTTATTAATGTATTTTTATATATTATAATATTATGGAGGTTTTTTTGGCAATTTGTCGAATAGTAAGCAGGATAAATATATTTATAACTTTTTAAAGTTGGTTATCTATATATAGCAGGATTGGGGTGGTTTTATGAGGTTCATTGGAAAGTCGGATATTGGACTTGTTAGAAAAGCTAATGAAGATAATTTCTTATGCTTAAATATATGTGAAGAGCTGAATCTGAATAAAAATATCAGCATCAGCTTATTTATTGTGGCGGATGGTATGGGCGGACACAATGCAGGGGAAATTGCAAGTTCGATGGCTATAGATGAGATAAAAGCTTTTATAAAAAATAATTTTACCAAGCTGGGGGATTATGAAACCAATGAAACGGAGGTACATAATCTTATTTGTGATGCCATAATATATGCCAATGATAAAATATACAAAAAGGCAATTATGGACAGCAGCTGTCATGGAATGGGTACTACCCTTTCATTGGTGCTGATTATTGATAAAACTATATATATAGGACATGTGGGAGATAGTAGGATATATCTGATTAGAAACAATCAAATAATCAGGCTGACAGAGGATCACTCACTTGTGGCTGAGCTTGTTAAAAGCGGTACTATTAAACCAGAGGAAGCTGTCAGACATCCGCAGAAAAATGTAATCACAAGAGCAATCGGAACAGAATACAGCGTAGATACTGATAGTGGTCATCATAATATAAACGATGGAGATTATATTGTGCTCTGCACAGATGGTCTTTCCAATCTTCTGGAAGATGAAGAAATAATGAACATAGTTTTTGATTCAGTATTGCTGGATGACGCATGTGATAACCTTATCAATACTGCAAAAGCACGCGGTGGTCACGACAACATAACTGTAGTTTTGATACAGATAGAAAAAGGTGGTGAAGCTAATGATAGGTAAGGTGCTAGGCGATAGATACGAAATAATTGAAAAAATAGGTGGAGGAGGCATGGCACTTGTTTATAAAGCGAAATGCCGCTTATTAAACAGATTTGTAGCAGTAAAAGTACTGCGTGCTGAATTCACAGAAGATGAAGAATTTGTAAAAAAGTTTAAGCGTGAAGCCCAAGCAGCAGCAAGCCTATCTAATCCAAGTATTGTAGGAATCTATGACGTAGGAAAAGAAGATAGTATTCATTATATAGTTATGGAATATGTAAAAGGGCAGACTTTAAAGGAACTTATTAAGTCAAAAGGCGTTATTGGTATTGAGCATGCTACTAATATTGCTGTACAAATATCCTCTGCCATTGAACACGCCCACAAAAACCACATAGTTCATAGAGATATAAAATCACATAATATATTAGTCAGAGAAGACAATTCTATAAAAGTTACTGATTTTGGAATAGCCAGAGCTGTGTCTTCTTGCACCATAACCAATACTGGCAATATAATAGGCTCAGTTCACTATTTTTCTCCTGAGCAGGCACGGGGCGGCTATACAGATGAAAAATCTGATATTTATTCACTAGGTGTAGTAATGTATGAAATGGTTACAGGAATGCTGCCCTTTGAAGGTGAGTCTCCAATTGCCATAGCATTAAAGCATATACAGGAAACACCTGTGAAGCCATCTCAAATAAACAATAGAATAACTAGAAGCATTGAGGACATTATACTTAAGTGTATGGAAAAGGACGTACTAAAAAGATATGACAATGCAGGTCAGATTATCAGCGATTTAAAGCAGTCCTTAGTAATGCCCAACGGCACTTTTGTAAAAAAAGTAAGCACATATACAGACGAAAATACAAAGATTATTGAACCCATAAAATTTTCACCTGCCATAATGGGAGGGCAGGCAGATACTGATACAACCAGTGAAGAAAATACAATAAAGGAAAATGCAGAGGATACTGATACACTTACCAGAGCAGGCAGCAAGAAAAGTAAAGCCTTTTTAATAGCCTCCATATTCGGCGGTTTACTGCTGGCTTTACTGGCAATTGGCGGAATCATGTATGTAAAAAGCTTGGTAAAAGTGGATGTAGTAACTGTACCTGATATTACAAACCTTTCTGAAGTCGAAGCTAAGGATAAGCTTAAGCAGCTGGGGCTTTTTATGGAGGTTGTGGAAAGAATCCATAACTCTGAATTTTCAGACGGAACTGTAATAAGACAGGATCCAATGCCTAATGAGAAAAATAAGGTCACAAATCCTATAAAAGTAATAATAAGTAAAGGACCTAGAAAGGTTGATGTTCCTAATTTAATAGGTCAGAGCTACGACAAGGTAAAGCTGATACTGGAAAACAAAGGTCTGGTTGAAGGTGAATTTTCACAGGAATACAGCGACCTGCCATTTGGTGTTGTAACCAGTCAGAGTATTGAGCCGGGCATCAGTGTAGATGAAAAAACAGTTGTAAATTATATAATCAGTATGGGCCCTGAAAAGTTCCTAATGCCTAACTACACGGGTATGAAACTGGATCAAGTGAAGCAGGATTTACTTATCAGAGAAATAATTCTTCAAAATATCGTTTATGAATTTAGTGATCAATATCCTGTTGATAATGTTATAAGTCAGAGTATAAGACCGGGAACAGAGGTGGGCAGAAACAGTGTTATTGACATTACTGTCAGTAAAGGCAAGGAACCTGAAAAGCCAAAGCCGCTGTCTTTAAGAGTACCTCTGCCTGAGGGCTTGAATAATGCGAAAATCACTGTTTTTATGGTAAAGGGAAATGACAGCGAGAAAATTTATGAAGAATATAAAAGTTCCTCGGACAGTCCAGTGTTTGTGCCTATATCAGGGCAAGGCGCTGTTGTATTTGAAATTTATATAAATGGAACTTTACATGATACAGAACGCTATGATTTTGAACAGTAAAAAAAGCGAGGAGGGAATATATGATTAAAGGTGTTATAACAAAGGGAATAGGTGGCTTTTATTATGTTAGTTCGGATGATAAAACATATGAGTGTCGTGCCAGAGGAAAGTTTAGATTGGATAATATAACACCAATGGTTGGAGATATAGTAGAAATAGAAGAGGACAGCAGTATGAAGGGATATATAATCAGCATACAGGAACGGAAAAATCAGATGCTGCGTCCTACAATAGCTAATATAGATCAAGTAATAATTGTTGTTGCAGCAAAAAAACCAGATATAAATATGCTGCTGCTGCAAAAATTTCTTGTGTATGCAGAGTACGTAAACCTAAACATAGTAGTATGTATAAATAAAATTGATCTGGATGATGAAAAGGACTATGTAAGAGCATCAGACATGATTAGGAGTATCCCTTATGAAGTTGTTGAAACAAGTACAAAGCAGCTTCTAGGCATAGAACAGATTAAGCTTGCTTTAAAAGATAAAATATCTGTTTTTGCAGGACCCTCCGGTGCAGGAAAATCCTCGCTGTTAAATCTTATACAGCCAGGATTAACCCTTAAAACTGGTGATCTTAGCAAGAAAATTGATAGGGGAACACATACTACCAGACATGCTGAATTGATTAAGCTTGAGTTTGGGGGTATGGTTGCTGATACACCGGGCTTTACTTCCTTGGATATATCTGAGATCAAGCACGAAGAGCTGCAAAGTTGTTTTCCAGAATTTGCTAGGTATGCAGAGTGTAAATTTTCAAGCTGTATTCATAATAAAGAACCTCATTGCGGTGTAAAAACAGCCTTGGAAAATGGTCATATATATGAGGAGAGGTATAAGCATTATATACAGTTTCTTGAGGAGCTTAAGAATAATAGGAGGTATTAGTTTGATTAGTATTGCACCATCAATATTATCTGCTGATTTTGCAAATTTGGAACGAGATATTAAAATAGTTGAAGAAGCCGGAGCGGACATGCTTCACATTGACGTTATGGATGGACATTTTGTACCAAACATTACTATCGGCTATCCAGTAGTTAAGAGCTTAAGAAAAAAAAGCAGCCTTTTATTCGACTGTCATCTTATGATATCAAATCCAGAGAACTATATTAATGCATTTGCTGAAAGTGGTGCTGATTTGATTACCGTACATGCAGAAGCAACTGTACATTTACACAGGCTTGTGCAAATGATTAAGGATAGGGGATTGAAAGCGGGAATAGCACTAAATCCAGCTACCTCAGTGTCGGTATTGGAGAACATAATAAGCGAAATTGATTTAGTATTAATTATGAGTGTAAACCCAGGCTTCGGAGGTCAGAAATTTATAGAAAATTCCTATGAAAAAATCAGAAAAGCAAAAGCAATGATTGATTCAGCGGCTTTAAAAACAGATATTCAGGTGGATGGAGGTATAGGGCTGGATAATATATCAAAGGTTGCTGCCTGTGGGGCAAACATAATGGTTGCTGGCTCTGCTGTATTTAATTCAGGTGATATAAGTGGAGTTATAAAGAAGCTGAAAGGACAATGCGGATGTGTCTAAAATAAAAACAGCCATAATAAGCAATGGGCAGGTAAGTGACTATGAACATCTAAAATCTGTTATAACTGACTGTGATTATATCATTTGTGCCGATGGAGGGCTGAGACATGCATTTCACTTAAAAATTGTTCCAGACACAGTTATAGGTGATTTAGACTCTACTCCATCAGAAATAATAAATTATTATAAGAATCAAAATGTACAATTTATTGAGTACAGCTCTGATAAGGATAAGTCTGATACACAGCTATGCTTGGAGTACGCATTAGAATTTTCAGAGGAGATATTAATGATGAGTGCTTTAGGTTCACGCATTGATCATACAATTGCTAATATATCATTACTGAAGCTAGGACTGGAAAAAAATAAAATTGTCAGGCTTATAGATGCTAAAAATGAAATATGCATGATAAATAAGGAGCTTGCTATTAAAGGAACAAAGGGCGATATTGTTTCTTTAATACCTATGTCTGAAAAAGTGACCGGCATTAATATTACTGGTGTACATTATGAGTTATTTGATGCTGTAATGGAAATTGGTAATCCATATGGTGTAAGCAATTACTTTGAAAATGAATCAGTACATATTAGTATTGACAGCGGCTATCTATTAGTTATACGATCCTCAGACTAGGATAATAAAATAAAAAACAATTAAAAATTTATTTAATATAAGTGTCAAAACATGCTTTACTTGAGTATTATATATATACGAAGGTAAAGTTTTTTGTCTTTATTAATGGTATGGAGGAATAAAATATGAGATATACCAGCAAAAAAATCGCTATACTGCTGTGTCTAGCTTTAACTGTAATTGTTATAACCAGATTCTTGCCATTATGGTTCTGGATAGCAGTCACAACATCATTAGCTATGGGAATCGCATATTTTTTTTATAAATATTTATATGGCTAGCTCTGTGTTGCTGCCTTGAGGTAAATCAAAAAATAGAGGGGGCAGATGAGAATGTTCAGATATAAAAGGGCATTGGGGATTTTAACATTTTCCTTAGGAGTAGGCGTGATGCTTGTTATTTTAGTTCCGGCAGTAGGCTGGCTGCTTTTCTCAGCATTATGTCTGATTTGTATGGGTATGTTTTTGATTAGACTTTGACTGCATAAATTGTACAAAATAAAAAAGCGCGTAAATCGCGCCTTTTATATTGCTCTTTGAACCTTTCCGGATCTTAAACATCTAGTGCAAACTTGTACTTTTTGTGGTGTACCATTTACAACTGCTCTAACTGTTCTAACGTTTGGGAGCCATATTCTCCTAGTCTTTCTGTTGGAATGGCTCACTTTATTTCCAGAAATCATACCTTTTCCGCATACCTCGCAATGTCTTGCCATATATTAACACCTCCTTCAGCAGTGTGACTTTCCATTAAAAACAATACTATAATATCATAATGATAAATAAATGGCAACTAAATATTAATCAAAAGATAAAAATTTATAGAGAAACAACTTCAAAATTAAATTTATCCAGTTGTTTCTCACAAAGATATTAGCAGCTCTTAACAAAAAGTAGAGTTGATTATCTATAAAATATCACGGAATTATTTATTTTTTTACTTGCTATTGCTTAATTATTGTATTTATGATTATAATATTTGTTGAAGAATATTTATATATAATATACAATATAATTAGTCACTAATGGTAAAGTTGAGGCATATTGTCATTAATCATATATTAATCAAGTTGGGAGGAGAGATTATGACTGCAAAACTAAAAACTCAATATGGCGAGATTTATATATCTGACGAAGTAGTTGCAACAATTGCAGGACTCGCTACGACAGAATGTTATGGTTTAGTTGGAATGGGAGTAAAGAATGCCAAAGACGGTATAGTTGAATTATTAAAAAGAGATAACTTAAGCAAGGGTGTAAAAATAATATCAGAAGATGACCAAATTGTAATCGATCTATATATTATCGTGGAGTTTGGAACAAGAATATCAACCGTTGCTGATAATATTATAAGTAAGGTAAAATATACAATGGAAACAATGACGGGTCTCAAGGTAAAGAGAGTTAATATTAATGTACAGGGCGTTAGAGTGTAGCTCTAGTAAGGAGGTTTACAATTTGGTGAGGCAAAATATAGACGGAAATCAGCTGAAAAATATGATTATATCCGGTGCAAACAATTTAGAAAATAATAAAGACATGGTAAACGCACTTAATGTTTACCCTGTACCCGATGGAGACACTGGCACAAATATGTCCCTTACAATGACCTCGGCAGTAAAAGAGATTAGAGCATTAGAAGCAAATGACGTCCATTCGGTTTTTGAAGCTGCTGCAAACGGTACATTAATGGGTGCGAGAGGAAACTCGGGAGTTATTTTATCACAGATATTTCGTGGATTTTCCAGAGGTATTAAGGATTCTAATACATTAGATTCCGCTACCTTGGCAAAAGCCTTTATAGAAGGCTCTGCTACAGCATATAAGGCGATTATGAAGCCTACAGAAGGAACTATACTGACAGTTATACGTGAGACAGCTGAGCATGCATTAAAGGTAGCAGAAAACTATAACGATGTTTCAGAGATGCTTGGAGAAATAATTAGAAAGGCAAACGAAGTGCTTTCTAAAACTCCTGAGATGCTGCCAGTGCTGAAAAATGCCGGAGTAGTAGATGCTGGCGGAAAGGGATTGATTTGCATATTAGATGGCATGTATCAATCCTTGAAAACAGGTGTGCTGCTGGAGGTTGAAGCAAATGGAAAGCAGACAGATGCAAAGCTTGAAGAATATCAACAGGCAAACCAACAGGCGATTATGCAGTTTGATGGAGAGATAGAATTCGGTTACTGCACAGAATTTTTTATAAAAGCACAAAATATAGACACTGATCATCTTAAGTCCAGTTATGAGACTCTTGGAGATTCGCTGTTGGTTGTTGGCGACAGCGAGTTGGTAAAGGTACATATACATACCAACAATCCGGGAAGAGTACTGGAATTAGCCTTGGAGCAAGGAGAGCTTTCAAAAATAAAAATTGATAATATGCGAGAGCAGCACAGAGAGCTGCTGATAACAGAAGAAGAAAAGGCAAGCTCAGAAGCTGCTGAATTCAAGAAATATGCAGTGATTACAGTTGCTATGGGAGAAGGCATATCTAATATATTCAGAGATATAGGAGCAGACATAATAATACAGGGTGGACAGACAATGAACCCCAGCACTGAGGACATAGTAAATAGTATTAATAAGCTGAATGCAGAGAATATTATTATACTGCCTAATAATGGAAATATAATACTTGCTGCAAATCAAGCAAAAACACTAACTGACAAGAAAGTTATAGTTGCGCCTACAAAGACAATTCCGCAAGGTATTGCTGCACTGATGGCAATAGACAGTGACAAGGGTGCCGACGATAATATAAAGCGAATGGAAAAGGCAATTGCTGGTGTTAGCACAGGCTTAATAACCTTTGCGGTTAGAAATTCTAATTATGATGGAATAAATATAGAAGAAGGTAATATACTAGGCTTGGTAGAGGGCAAGATTAAGGATGTTGGAGAAAGCACTCTGGAGGTAAGCCAAAACTTACTTAAGGCAATGGTTAATGAAGATTCCTCTCTAATCTCAATTTACTATGGCAATGAGCTAAGTGAAGAGGATGCTCAGGAGCTTTATGATTTTGTTGAGGTTAACTATCCAGACTGTGAAATAGACATGCATTATGGAGGACAACCGCTTTATTATTATATACTTTCAGTTGAATAATTTGCTGGTATAAAAGCGTGAACCTTTTAGGTTTGCGCTTTTACTATAAGTGTGCATTGCAAAAGAAAAATTGTATTACAGCGGGGTGTTTTAATGGAGCTATTATCAAAACCTATTAACAGCTTAAAAGGAATAGGAACAGCAAAAGCTAAACTGCTAACAAAGCTGGGAATTAGGCAGTTGGAAGACTTATTATATTATTTTCCTAGAGATTATAAGGACAAAAGCATAATTTCAGAAATAAAGGATTTATTACCGGAAAATTCATATACTATAAAGGCTGTTATTGAAGACAAACCCCAAGAAAGCAGGACAAGAAATGGTTTGACTATTACCAAGTGCAAAGCATTTGATGATTCAGGTAAGGTTACACTAACCTGGTTTAATAATAAATATATTAAGAATCTAATTAGTAAGGGTGAAGAATATTTATTTCATGGCAAGGTAAAACAGCTTGGACGTGAAAAAGTTATAGAAGCACCAGAGTTTGAAAAAACATCAGATAATGGAAGTTTAAACCTTATGCGGATAGTTCCCTACTATTCTCTTACAGAGGGCTTGTCACAAAAAGATATTAGAAAAGCAGTAAAGGGTATTTTAGACCTAATTGATAATAAGGCGGTTGATATATTTCCCGAGGACTTTAGAAGAAGGTATAGCATAGCTGAGACAAATTTCTGTATAAACAATATCCATTTTCCTGAAAGTATATATAATATGAGCTTAGCTATAAAGCGTTTTAAATTCGAGGAGCTGTTTATGCTGCAATCAGGACTTATTCATATTAAGCGAATGAACAATTATATCGAAAAGGGAATAAGCTTTACAAACAGCAATATAGTTCACAGCTTTATAGAAACCCTGCCCTTTAAGCTGACTAATGCACAAAGCAAGGTTTTACAAGAAATATTTCAGGATATGGACAGTGAAAAAATAATGAACAGACTGGTTCAAGGGGATGTTGGTTCAGGAAAAACAATAGTAGCATTTTTAGCACTATATAAATGCGTATTAAGCGGATATCAGGGCATAATGATGGCACCCACTGAGATATTGGCAGAGCAGCACTATATATCATTTAACAGCTTAATGGGGAGTACACAGATAAAGGCAGGTTTACTAAAGGGAAGCATGACTGCCAAGGAAAAAGCCAGAGTCTATGAAAACTTGAAAAGCGGAGAGCTTGATGTGGTAATAGGAACCCATGCTGTTATACAAAACAACGTTGAATTTAATAAGCTAGGCTTGGTTATTACCGACGAGCAGCATAGATTCGGTGTAAGGCAGAGAGCCGCACTTTCCGGTAAGGGAAATAATCCAGATATGCTGGTTATGACAGCAACGCCTATACCAAGAACCTTATCCCTTATACTTTATGGTGATTTGGAGGTTTCTATCATAGATGAGATGCCGCCAGGACGAAAAAAGGTAGAGACATATTTTATTGATTCAACTAAAAAAGAAAGACTTTTTGCCTTCATTAAGAAGGAGCTGGATTCAGGGAGGCAGGCATATGTAGTATGCCCCTTGGTGGAGGAATCAGAAAAGCTTGATTTAAATTCGGCTGTAGAATATAGAGAGCAGCTTCAAAATGAGTTTTTCCAAGGCTACAAGGTAGGACTGCTTCATGGTAAAATGAAGGCTGACGAAAAGAATGAAATAATGGAAAACTTCAGAAAAAATCATATTAATATATTAGTTTCTACTACTGTTATTGAGGTAGGAGTAAATATTCCTAACTCTACAATAATGGTTATTGAAAATGCAGAAAGATTCGGCTTGGCACAGCTTCATCAGCTTAGAGGAAGAGTCGGCAGAGGCAGCAGTCAATCATACTGTATACTGATATCTGACAGTGACAACGATTTGGCAAAGGAAAGGCTTCGTTACATGACAAAAACAGAAAATGGCTTTGATATAGCAGAAAAGGATTTGGAGCTAAGAGGCGGCGGTGAGATATTGGGGCAAAGACAGCATGGACTGCCTGAGCTTAAGCTTGCTGATATAATAAAGGATATAGAGCTTCTAAAGCTGTCCAGACAGGCTGTAGAATACCTTTATGATAGTGATAAGCTAAATGAGCCTGAATATGCAAAAATGAAAATAACACTGGATAAACGCTTTAAAAGGATATTGGACGAAATTACACTTAACTAATAGATTATATGGTTTAGCACTACTGTTTTTTTTAACATTTTTAACACAAATTACAACGTTTAAAAATATTTAAATGGAGTAAATTAATACTAGAAAAACAAACAGGAGGTGCTACATATGCAAAGAATTTCACAAGTAAATACAAACAGATCAACAAGCAATGAAACATTAGTTCCAGAAGCAAAGGCAGCTTTAAGAAGATTCAGAGATCAAGTTGCTACAGAGTTTGGTCTTGATTTCACAGGCTACAATGGAGATAAAACATCTTGGGAATGTGGAAAAGTTGGCGGCGAGATGGTAAGAAGAATGATTGAAACTGCTGAAAGAAATATGTCAGGAACAACTGCAGCAAATACAACAACAACTACAAGAAGATAATAAAGTCAAAATAAATCAGCTAGCGCATATGCGTTAGCTGATTTATTTTCATGCAGTGAGTAAAAATAAAAATACTGGTGAAACATAAATGTTAATCACCAGTATCGGGAGAGGAGAAATTGAAGGAAGAGCTCTATGGGGAAATTTAGTTTTGAATAACTAATATCCCTACAATTAGAATGCTCAGTACTGTGAATTTTATACTCGGCAAAAAAATGAAATGTGTTGCACTTTTTGCTATAGGTGGGTATATAAGCTAATTCTACTTTTTTAAACTATCAGCTAAAATGACAAAACAAAAAAAATGTCAAATATATTTTTGTATATATTTTGCATTTGTGCTAAAATAGTATTGATATTGAAAAGGAGGAATAACACTTGCGTGTAATTGCAGGAGAATTTAGAGGCAGAAAGCTGGATAGCTTTGAGGGTATGGATATTAGACCAACCTCGGATAGAGTAAAGGAATCACTATTTAATATATTAAGCGAAAAGGTCATTAACTGTAGCTTTTTGGATTTATTCGGCGGCACAGGTAATGTAGGTATAGAAGCTTTAAGCAGAGGTGCCAAGCAGGTTGTATTTGTTGATTCCAGTTTAAAAAGCATAAAAATACTTAAGAGTAATCTGGATAAGATATCAAAATCTGACAGTGCTGAGGTATATAATACAGATTATGATAATGCTATAAAAAGATTAGGACAGGATAATAGAAAATTTGATATTATTTTCATTGATCCCCCATATAATAAGGACATGGCACAAAATGCTCTCGTACATATTGACAGATCAGGAATACTAGAGGATGATGGAGTTATAATAGTAGAGCATGATTCGAAGGATATAATGCCTGAGCAATCGGGAGGCTTGTTAAAATTCAGAGAAAAGCTGTATGGCAGTACTAAGCTGACCTTTTATAGTTTGCATAGATAAAAGCAGGATGTGAAGTAAATGCGCCATCAAGCCAATATCACAGGGAGGAATGTAATTTGAGAATAGGTGTTTGTCCGGGGAGCTTCGATCCGGTAACAAACGGACATTTAGACATTATCGAAAGAGCATCGAAAATGTTTGATAAGATTATAGTAGCTGTACTTAATAATCCAAATAAAAGTTCAATGTTCACAATAGAGGAAAGAGTAGAACTGCTAAAAAGAACTTGCAGTCACATAGATAATATCGAAATTGACAGCTTTACCGGGTTGTTGATTGAGTATACCAAAATAAAAAAAGCAAATGCAATTATTAAAGGACTACGGGCAGTATCAGATTTTGAATATGAAATGCAAATGGCTTCTATGAATAGAAAGCTGGAGCCTCAAATAGAAACAGTGTTTATGATGACCAGTAACAATCATTCTTTCATAAGCTCAAGCTTAATAAAAGAGGTTGCCAGATTAAACGGTAATATTAAGGGCTTAGTACCTGAAATTATAGAAGAGGAAATATATAAAAGATTTAGATAGGGGGCAATAACATGGATGTAATGCTGCTTCTTGATGCTTTAGAGGACATACTTGAGAAATCCACAGGTATTCCGCTTTCCGGCAAGGTATTAGTAAATAAAGAAGAGATGCTTGATTTAATAAAGGATATTAGAATTAAAATACCAGATGAGGTTAAACAAGCTCAATGGATCAAAGAAGAAAGGCAAAAAATACTGATAGAAGCTAAAAAAGAGGCTGAAAGCATCAGAAAAGAATGTGAGGATAAGCTTCAAAGATTAAAGGACGAGAGACAGAGAATCCTAGTAGAAGCTGAAAAGGAAGCAGAAATAATGCGTTCAGAAGCTGATCAGAAACTTCAAAGTCTGATAGATGAAAGCGAAATAATCAAAAAGGCTACAGAGCAGGCAAGGGAGGTTATTTCTGCCGCACAGCAGGATGCGAAAAAGATAAGGCTCGGATCCAAGGTATATGCCGATGATATACTGGCGGAGCTTGAGGATAGAGTTCAACGTGTTATGGAAGTAATAAAAAACAATAGAGATGAGCTGAAAAATAAGAAAAGTTAAAAATAGAGGCTAGGTTTAAATCACTTGAACCTAGCCTCTATTTTTTAGGGTGTGTTCCAGTCTAATATAATGCCTGAGACTAAAATAAGTGCTAATATCATCAGCATGTTTTCTGTAGAATTCAATAAGGTGTTTAACCAATTGTAAGAGTTATATGGAACGAAATTACTCTTTTCATATACTTCATATACATTTATGACCTGCAAATGATTAAATAAACCAAAGGTAACAAAACAAAAAACAGAAGCTAATATTCCCTGTGCAGCCTTTAAAAAAATGTAAATACTAAATTTAAGGTCTGTAGCAGATATAATGCTTAGCACCTGTGCATTTACAGATAATCCCCCAAAGCCTATTAAAAAGCTTACAATGGAAGCCTTGGTAATAAGGGGGAGGGAAAGTGCTGCACACTCTTTTATACCGTTGGTAACCTCTAATACTCCTACCAGCAAGCTGGATATGGTTTGCTGGTCAAGGAATGGGATAATAAGACCTATAAGCTTGGAAGCCGCAGCTAATATGCCAGAGATTTTTAATATGCAGGTAATAACAGAAAAAAGAATTATAAAGCCGCCTATAACAAGTATTGTATTTATACCACTAACTACAGCATCACCCATTACTGCGCCTATAGCTCTGTTATCCTTCTTTTTATGCTCAAGCATTACTTTGAATGGATTTGCAGCAGATTTTTTATAAATTGCTCTATTTTTTATATCATAATATTTCATAAAAAAGCCTATAACTACAGCCGATAAGTAATGTGCTGATGCTAAAAGAAATCCCAGAGCAGGATTGCCCAGAATCCCAGTGGCTACAGCACCGATAATGAATAAAGGACCAGATGTGCTGCATAGGCTCAGCATCCTCTGACCCTCCGAACGTGAGCATATGTTGTCTAAACGCAGTCTGGAGGTTATTTTTGCCCCTATGGGGTATCCAGATGCTATGCTCATAAAAAAAGCAAAGGACGCCTCGCCAGGGACGTTGAAGACGGGAACCATAACACCTCTGAACATCGACCCCAAAAAGCTGACTACGCCAAGTCCTATTAAGATATCAATACAAATAAAAAAGGGCAGCAGGGCAGGACAAACAACGTTGAACCATAGTTTTAACCCTTCTTGGGCAGCGTTATAGGCTTCACTAGGGTAAATTATTATGCTGATAACAATGAAGCAAAATATAAAAGCATACGTAAAGGTTGAAATATTTTTATTCTGCATATACACACCTCAGCAAACAAAATACAAAAAAGATAATTCATATGTATAGATAAGCAACTAAGCTTATTCCTATCTGAAATCTTTATCGTCATAATAAATATATTAGAAAATATACTAATTATTACATTTTATGGTTGCTTCCCTGTATATGCAGAATGCTTGCTATAAGTAAGAGGGAGAACGGTAGTAATCCGCTCCTGCCTTTTTAAGCTCTTCCTTGATATACCCAAGGCAGTAAATATCAGTAGAACGCAAATCGTAATCAAACATACTCTTAATAGTTTCATTATTGGCTTTGAAATTTGAAACCTTGGTAATTATCTGCATGGTTTCGTTTTCTTTGATTTTTTTTAACAGATATTTACCCTTATCATTAAATGAAAGCACCCGTGCGTACAAGGGAGTATTTATATTCTTGAAGCTTTGAATAGATGCTGCATCAAGATCCATTAATATATGGCATATGAGTCTTTGTATAAAGGTTCTTGTATAACGCTTTGTTTTGATTGAGTCTATAAGAACTTCAAGATTACTTGCACTTAAAGCTGCTTTTTTAATTCTATACTCGATACCCTCTTTTACATTTAGGTATTTTTTCATTTCATTTATAGATAATCTTCTTAATTCATACAATATTATTTCAGTGAAGTTGTTAAGGGAAATAGGATTTACTCCATTATCAAACAGTTCATTTAGTATTTTAAAGCTCGCTTTAGGAACACTAAAAGCTACCTTATCTGATAAGCTGCATTGACTTATTTCCCTGCGTACGGCTGTAGCACTGGTTATAGGATTATTTATCTGTGTTTCATTATAATCACTTATAATTCTTTTTACTGCCACTGGCTGAATATTGCTGTTCAAACTCATAATTGATTTAATATACTCAACCCCAAGAACATTGTTGGGTCTGTCAAGTATACCCTCTGAACTACTTTGGCTGTAATCAGCCATATATTGCTGCAGTGCTAATGAAACAGCCTTTGGATATGTATTGCCCAAGCTTAGATAATGTTTAAGGGCGGCTTTGAACTCATCTGGCTCATTAAGAAACAGCTTTGCCAGCTTCCATAAAGTATCAGTATTTCCTAATTCACTGCCAAAGCAGATATTATCTACAATATTTGTATCATTTAACAGCTTAACTGCACCAAATGCAAAGATTTCAGCCGGCTGACATGCATACACAAAGGGAAGCTCAAGTACCAGATCAGCACCAGAAAGTACAGCCATTTTGGCTTTGGACCATTTATCAAACATGGAAGGCTCTCCACGCTGTACAAAATTGCCGCTCATAACACATATAACAAAATCAGCTTTACACACTTCCTTTGCTGCCTCAATATGATACTTGTGTCCGTTATGGAAAGGATTGTATTCGGATATGATTCCTACAGTTTTCATCAGTTCACTTCCTTGGCATAAATTCATATAAAAATGTAAAATATAGTATTATGTATACTTTTTGTATCTTTATATATAATAGCATATTTGCCTATTCAAATATTCATTTGTTTTGCATAAAACTTAAATAATTTCAAAATATAAGAAGGAAAAAAAATATTTATATAGAAAGATATACTGTATACAAAAACACCAGGGAGGAATGAGTAAATGAAAATTCTTGTTATAAACTGCGGAAGTTCTTCGTTGAAATACCAATTCATAAATATGGAAAATGAAGAAGTCCTCGCAAAAGGTATTGCTGAGAGAATAGGAATTGAAGGTTCTATAGTAAAGCATCAGCCAGGAGACGGTGAAAAAATAGCTATTCAAAAGCCAATGCCAACTCATAAGGAAGCATTGCAGTGTGTTATTGAGGCTCTTACAAATGAAAAATTTGGCGTTATCAGGGATATGAGCGAGATAAATGCTGTTGGTCATAGAGTTGTTCATGCAGGAGAGAAATTTGCAAGCTCAGTAATAATCAATAATGAAGTTATGGAAGCTCTAAAGGAATGTGTTGATCTTGCACCTTTACATAACC
>CALGKJ010000065.1 GCA_937930535.1 uncultured Clostridia bacterium | reverse complement strand
ATAGCAGCAATGCTTCTGACTATTATATTGATATTGTCATTTTCGGTGATTTCTTTTGCTGGGGATGTTCATGATCCTATTAGCCATAGTATGCCTAATCCGATACAAACCATTGTACAAAAATAGTTTAAATACGCGTGAGTAAGGAAAGCAGTGTAGTGAATTGCTTTCCTTTGTGCATTTTAGGGTAGAAATGTGAATGGGTAAAATTTAACTTAAAAGGGAGGGAATGAAATGAAAAGTATAAGAACAATTATAGCAGTATCATTGATACCTGCTATTGCAGTTTTGGGGATATATATGTACAGTAAAAAAGATATTAAGCCTGCGACAACTGTAGGTGCTGTTGTTAATATAAGCACTAATGAAGCACATGAGAATAATAAAGCTTCTGGTAATAAAATTGATGCATTATATTCCGACGGTGCTGTATCAATTAATGAAATGAAAAAGAATTCTGATTTAATAGTAGTAGGAAAAGTTATTAGTAAAGAACAAGTAAGCGAGTTTAGTGTTCGCTCAACAGTCTCAGTAGAAAAGGCTTATAAGGGGAAAAGTACCGATGAAATATATGTACTAGAGATGGCAGGGGATAGCTTGCTTAATGTCGGCGAAGAATTTATACTATTCCTTGGAGTGCAAGGAGATAATAAAGAAAACAAATACTTCATTAAGGGCGGTATTCAGGGAGCATTTAAGAAGGACAGCAATAATAAATTAAAAATAACTGATAACATAATGCGGGCAGATTTTGATAAACTCAAAAAAGATAAAAATAATGATGAATTGAGTATAATTTTAAGATATATAGAAGAATAATTATAAAGAAACAACTTCAAAATTAAAAGCATCCCAGTTGTTTCTCACAAATAAAAATGCTTTACATTATTTCTATAATAAAGTAACATAATATTAGAAAAAAGAATAACCTATAGAATAAACATCTTGTTAGGTGAGGTTACTACGTGGAAATATGCTACTGCCCAGAAACGTCCAGAGACGCCAATGGGTCAGCAGGTACTGCCGAATTAAGGCTTTACCTAATGTAGCTGGTGCATCCTAAGCCACGCAGAGCTAAAACTCAACGGGTAGGGATGATTTTTTTATGCTATCAATCTCTTTATCCATTGGGTAGGGAGATTTTTATATTATTACGAAAGGATGGTGATGGCTATGGATTCTGGCCCTTTACCCAGTAGGAAAGCTTTAATATTTAGAGCCGTAGCTGTCACTACGGCAGTACGGTTCCTATAAGGAGGTACTGATAATGGAAAAGAGAATAATGGAGCTTCTCGATGATAACAAGGTTGTAGATATTAGAAGCGAACTGCTGGAAATGAATATTGTCGATATTGCACAAGTCCTTGAGGAGGTCGACAAGCACCATCTGGTAATACTTTTCAGAATACTGCCCAAGGATATAGCCGCAGGGGTTTTTTCCTATGTATCAACAAGCTTGCAGCAGCATATTATAGAGTCAATTAATGACAGCGAAATAAAGGGAATAGTAGACGAATTGTTCCTGGATGATGCCGTAGACTTTATAGAGGAAATGCCTGCAAACATAGTAAAAAAAGTCTTACAAAATGCCAGTGAAAACACCCGAAAGCTGATAAATCAGTTTTTAAAGTACCCCGAAGACTCAGCCGGAAGCATAATGACTATTGAGTATGTGGACTTAAAAAAGGAAATGACAGTCAAGGAAGCCATAGAAGATATAAAGAAAACAGGTGTAGACAAAGAAACCATAAACACCTGCTATGTAATAGATGACAACAGAAGACTTGAAGGTGTAGTAACAATAAGACGGCTTATACTAAGCGAAAAAACTGACCTGATAAAAGACATTATGAATGATGATAGCATATATATAAATACCACAGATGATCAAGAGCATATTGCACAGCTTTTTAAGAAGTATGACCTACTAAGTATGCCAGTAGTTGATAACGAAAAAAGGCTGGTAGGAATAATTACTGTTGACGATATAGTGGACGTTATAGATATAGAAAATACTGAGGATCTTCAAAAAATGGCAGCCATGAGCCCCTCAGAGGAAAAATATCTCGAAACAGGAGTATTTACTCTGGCGAAAAACAGGATAGTATGGCTTCTGCTGCTTATGCTTTCTGCAACCTTTACAGGCAACATTATAAGAAGCTTTGAAGATGTGCTTCAATCAGTGGTGCTTTTAGCTGCCTTTATACCAATGCTGATGGACTCAGGCGGTAATGCCGGTGCTCAATCTGCTACACTGGTTATCAGAGGCTTGGCACTAGGGGATATAACAATGAAGGATTCTATGAAGGTGCTTTTTAAGGAGCTGAGAGTAAGCATTATAGCCGGTGCTACTCTGGCTATAGTTAATTTTCTAAGAATAATTTATCTTGAAAAGGTTGATATACTTATTGCAGCTACTGTATGTATCACATTATTCTTTGCGGTAGTGCTGGCAAAGATGGTAGGAGGACTGCTGCCAATTGCAGCAAAGAGTGTAAAGCTTGACCCTGCAATAATGGCAAGTCCTTTGATTACTACTATAGTGGATGCCTTTACATTATTAATATACTTTTTAATGGCTTCATGGCTGATTGGAATATAGCTTATTAATCCCAAATGTACTGCTCCCGCAATTATTCATTGAAAATGATTAACTGGTTTTCAATGAATAATTGCGGGATTTTGTTTATGAACTCATAGAAATTTAATAATAAAAGACCTATTATGCAGACTGTGTACTATATTTAGTATTTGTAGTTATTAATTACAAGGAGAGTAATAAGTATTTAACACACTGATAAATGAAGTAAATCCCTTACTTTTAGCGGAAAATATCTGCTATATAGAGAGGTAATGCAGAAGATGGAACAGTTTACATATAATCTTGTTAGAATGCTTCACAAGCTATGGAAAAAGATGTATTGCAACTATTGTAATTTGTTATATAATCTTTGTAAGCGGGTGTTGCTGGAAAATCATATAAGGGGGGTGAGGCGTTATTATATTATCAGAAAAAGTGAAAGACTGGATTTCTCCAGCCTCAGTCATATACCATAAGGCTCAACCTGCAAGTACAGCCCTATGTATATATTTTAATATTATCATTTTTTCAAAATCTCCACAATACAATCCGCTTATTATTTTAGAGTGGAGGAATATGTATGTCAAATATTAATTGCAGAATATATTCAGATCTTGAAACGCCGACGGAACACGATCATACAGACGAGTCAAAAGAAAAATAGTATTTCAAGAACAGTAAACCAGCCCATTAAAATAGCTTCTGAGATAATTTTGTATCTTGGAGGCTATTGTTATTTGTGTGGATACTATAAGTATGATAAAGAGCATTTACTTGAAATGGAACTTGACAAGAAATATTTGGTATTATACAATGCAATTGTAATTAATTACATTGGTAGTAAATATATACTACAAATTTCATTTATCCGGATGTATAGAAAGTTTCTAAGTATGTACTAAATTGTGAGGAGGATTTTGAATGATAAGAAAAAAAGATAAATATATTATCATCTTAGTTTTTACATTATTATTTGCTATACTTATTCCATGTTTTAGTTTTGCAAGTGTAGAAGGTAAAGTGTCGAAACTCTATTTTTATAATGAAAGTTTCGACT
>CALGKJ010000064.1 GCA_937930535.1 uncultured Clostridia bacterium | reverse complement strand
ATTTATACCTCAGGATCTACAGGAAAGCCAAAGGGAGCTATGATAGAGCATCACTCAGCAGTAAACAGAATAAAGTGGATGCAGAAACGATACCCAATAGCACAGCAGGATGTAATACTTCAAAAGACTCCATACACCTTTGATGTATCAGTATGGGAGCTGTTCTGGTGGTCTATGGAGGGTTCGGCAGCAGCATTTTTAACACCGGGAGGAGAAAAAGACCCATCAGAAATAGTAAATGCAATAGAGAAATATAAAGTAAGCACCATGCACTTTGTACCCTCTATGCTGAGCATATTCCTTGAATATCTGGAGGGAAGAACAGATCTCCACAGACTGCAAAGTCTGAGACAGGTATTTGCCAGCGGAGAAGCCCTGACACCGCTGCAAGTAGAAAGATTCAACAGAATACTAAATGAAAGTCTGGGAGTAAAGCTCATAAACCTATACGGTCCAACAGAGGCAACAGTAGACGTATCCTACTTTGACTGCTCAATAGGAGAAAAGCTGGATATTATACCAATTGGAAAGCCCATAGACAACATCAAGCTTCTGATAGTAAACAAGCACAACCAGCTAATGCCAATAGGAGTACCTGGAGAGCTGTGCATATCTGGAGTAGGAGTAGGAAGAGGCTATTTAAACAGAGCGGATCTGACCGCAGAAAAGTTTATTAAAAACCCCTACAGCAATGGTGAAGCAGATTATGAAATAATGTACAGAACAGGAGATCTGACACGCTGGATGCCGGATGGAAATATAGAGTATCTAGGCAGAATAGATCATCAGGTAAAAATAAGGGGCTTTAGAATAGAGCTGGGAGAAATAGAAAACCAGCTGTTAAAGAACACAGATATACAGGAAGCCGTAGTAATGGCTAGGGATGACAAGAGCAGGAACAAGTATCTCTGCGGATATATTGTATCAAACAGGGAACTGACAATAGCAGAGCTGAGAGAGCATATACTCAGGGATTTACCAGAATATATGGTTCCTGCATACTTTGTAAGACTTGAAAAGCTGCCGCTATCAGCGAATGGAAAGGCAGATAGAAAGGCACTGCCCGAGCCAGATGGAAGCATAGCCACAGGAACAGAATATGTAGCCCCAAGAAATGAAACAGAGCAGAAACTTGCAGCCATATGGCAGGACATTTTACAAACTGAAAGCATAGGTATAAACGACAACTTCTTTGAGCTGGGCGGAAACTCTCTGCTGCTGGTAAAAATGCATTCAAAGCTAGAGCAGGAGAGAATGGGCGGAGATATCAAGGTTACTGATATATTCGCTAATCCGACGATTTCAAAGCTGGCTGATTTTATACAAGCCAAAAATGCAGTTAACAAGGTACTGCCCATAAAATCAGTACAATTACCTCAGGAGTATTTTGGTTCAGAGCTTGCAGCCGGCTTAGACGAGACATTTAAGTTTAAAATATCAGATTTGAACAAGCTTAAGCTTATTGCTGAAAATATGAGCATTGAAGTGGAGGATGTATTAATTTCAAGCTTTGTATATCTTCTTTCCCAGATTAATAAAAGCAGTGAAATTGCAGTTCAAAGCCTGTTGGAGGGGGACAACATATATTCTATAAATGTTGAGATGAGCAAGGTTAAGGACTTTCCAAGCTTATTCAAGCTGGTAAAGGATATAAAAAATAGTGAGGCAGAAAAATATAAAATAGGAGATATAAGCAGTGGGGTATTTAAGAAAGAGCCAAATGCAGTAGTCCCCTTGATATATAAAAATAATCTGCTTAGTGTAAGTCCGGAGCTGTTCAGAGTATTTGACATAATCATGGAGGTTGCGCAGGAAGAAAACTATATACAATTTAAGTGCAGCTACAATGGTAAGAGACTAAAGGAAGAAAAAATAAAAGCTTTAATTAACGGCTATATAAAGCTTAATCAAATGCTTGCAAACAGCTCTAAATAATTTAACGAATGGTCAGAAGGGAAGTCTGCCGCTTATATAAGCACCTCCACTTCTATAAGTGGGGGTAAATATTCTAAAGAAAATAAGTTTCAGTGGGGGTATAAATCCCCTTCTGAACTCGTTAAAATCACGATAGTGCAACGTAGTTGTAATATCGTCTTTAATAACAATAATTACGAAAGAGGGGTACTAATTATGAAAAAATTCTTAAAAATGGTTGGGTTTACAGCCTTGTATCTGGGAATATTTTTACTGGTAGCTTTTATTGTGGGTTTGACCTTGAGGACTGCAAGAAACATAGGGTGGATAGAAACGGAAACCTTGAAAGAAATAGTTGCGAAATATGACTTAGTCATAATGAGCATTCAATGTATATTGGCAACTGGTGCATATGCATTAGTTTTCAAGCTGAGAAAACAAAGCATGAAACAGTTTTGTAAAATGCAAAGGCTGGATACAAAATCAACTTTTTATTCCTTTGTTGTAGCTCTTTCAATGGGAATATTCAGTACAAGCCTTATAGAGCTGACATATGTAAGCAGCAAGGTGCCGGAATTAGGAGAAACAGTTACGTTCTTTATGGGCAGGGGTAATATAATTATGGCTATTATGTGCTCTGTGCTTATTGTTCCGGCATTTGAGGAACTGCTGTTTAGAGGGCTGGTATTTAATGAAATGAGAAAAGCAATGCCATTTGCTTTGGCACTGATTATACAAAGCTTACTATATGCTTTAGTACAGCCTAATTTACCAGCAATGGTATTCGGATTTATTGGAGGCATACTATTTGCATTAGGATATGTATGGACTGAATCCCTTTGGTCCCCGGTAATTATGCAGACTGCAAGCTGTTTTTTCATGACAGTGTTCAGAAGAACAAGCATAAATGAAATAATAGGAGCACAGCCAGATATTGTAAAAGTTATACTTGCAGTATTAAGCGTAACAGCAATCGTTTATTCCATGCTTCAAATCAGGAAGCAGGGACAAACAAATAAAGTACAACCCACTAATACCGCAGCTATATAAATAACAAAAAGGAGAGGTTGATATTATGAAAAAATATTTAAAAATGATAGGTTGTATATTTGTATATATACTTATATATTATATTGTTTTAAGACTATCCATATTGCCTGTTATGAGCCTTGTAAACTCCAATGCCAGCTTTAAAGCTTGGGCGGTAAGCAACAAAACTATACTGATAATAGTAAACGATATAGTAGGTTTGATTGTATTTGTACCTCTTATTGCACTGTTAAAAAAGCAGAGTCTCATAAAACGATGCAACTTTTCGAAAATCAACATAAAAGCAAGTGTCCTAATTGCCTTAATGGGTCTGGCATCAGGAATATTTACAGCAAGCGTTTTTAAATTACCTGTAATAGTAGAAAAATTTCCTGGGATAATTACACTTTTAGATTATTTGGTAAACAGCAGTACACTGCCGATATTTTTAGCTTTCCTTGTAATTGGTTCAATTTACAAGGAGGTACTATATAGAGGCTTGATATTCAACGAGTTAAAAGAAAATATGTCATTATCACTGGCAATATTGATTCAAGGCTTGATTTACGGATTATTGTTCTTTGATTTAAATGTACCCCTAACAACCTATGGTCTATTAGGAGCAGTGGTATTTGCATTATTATACATATGGTACGATTCTATGTGGGCACCTATAATTGCTCAGATAGGAAGTACTGGAGGAATATATGTGTTTGGTAAGCTTATTGAGTTGTATCCAAATGCAAACCTTATATTAGTAATAGTTATAAGTCTAATTTTAACTGCGGCAGGAATATATGCATTGTGGGCATACAAGGATAGGTTAGGCAGTAAAGCTAAAGCAGAAACACAGAACAGAACCCTGAACGCCTAAATATAGGGATGCAATCATAAAACTTAACTTATTTATAAGCAGGTTATAGCTTACATTCTAGGTTTTTAGCTTGGACTAATTTAAGTTTTAAGCTAAAAACCTATGGATAAACAACTGTAAAATTAAAACTTTCCAGTTGTTTATTACAAAGAGATTAGCAACTCTTAACGAAAAATATCTTGAGTTTTAGAGTTGGTAACTATAGAACTACATAAATTGAGATATACATTAATGTAACTATGGCAGGCTTATGAATATTTGACAAGAGGAAGGAGAATCAAAATGTTGGACTTTAGCAGCGTAAATCTTGATGAACTTATGGATAATACAGATTCGATAGAAAAAGTATCCTCCAGAGATATAGCTATAATTGGAATATATGCGCAATTGCCTATGGCAGATAATACCGGAGAGTTTTGGGAAAACATAGAGAAGCAAGTAGACTGCATTATAAACCTTCCTGAACAAAGATGTAAGGATATGGATGGTTATGTAAAATGTTTGGGCATACCTGTTAAAAACGTTAGATATAGTTTAGGCGGTTATCTTAACGATATAGATAAATTTGACTATTCATATTTCAAAATAAGTCCCAAGGAAGCAAGCTTAATGGATCCAAACCAAAGAAAATTTCTTCAGGCAGCATGGAATGCCATAGAAGATGCAGGCTATGGCGGTGAAAAGATAAAAGGAAGCAGGACTGGCATTTATCTGGGATATAATTCAGACACTATATATGACTATAAAAGATATATATCCGCTGTGGAGCCTGAGTCTGCGTCCATAGCTACTCCAGGAAATCTTACTTCCATTATTGCCAGCAGAGTTTCCTACCTGCTGGACTTAAGAGGCCCCAGTGTTGCCATTGATACAGCCTGCTCTTCATCTCTGGTTGCAATTCATTTTGCTTGTCAGGGACTTAGAAATGGAGATTGTGAAATGGCTGTTGCAGGAAGCGTAAAAATAAATATGCTTCCTATAGAAAGAGAGGAAAAGCTGGGAATAGAATCCTCAGACGGAAGAGCCAGAACCTTTGATGATAGTGCTGACGGAACCGGCATGGGTGAAGGCGTGGCAGCAATACTTCTAAAGCCCCTGCATAAAGCAATAGAAGCCGGCGACAATATTTATGCAGTTATTAAGGGCAGCGCAATAAATCAGGATGGAAGCTCAATCGGAATAACCGCGCCCAATGCTGTGGCTCAGGAGGATGTTATAGTAAGAGCATGGGAGGATGCAGGAATAGATCCTGAGACAATCTCGTATATCGAGGCTCACGGCACAGGAACTTCACTGGGAGATCCCATAGAAATAGACGGTATCACCAGAGCCTTTAGACGATATACGGACAAGAAGCAGTTTTGTGCAATAGGCTCTGTTAAGACAAATATAGGGCATCTGGATAATGCAGCAGGAGTTGTGGGTGTTATAAAAACTACACTGGCACTAAAAAATAAGAAGCTGCCTCCTATTATACACTTTAAAAATCCTAATAGGAAAATTGATTTTCTTGAATCGCCAGTATATGTAAATAGTACTCTTGAAGACTGGAATACCTCTGGACATCCTAGAAGGGCTGGTGTAAGTGCCTTTGGAATAAGCGGAACAAATTGTCATGTTATACTTGAGGAATATATAAAAGAGGAATACGAAGACAGTGATAATGATATGGATTACAAGGTACTTGCCATATCAGCCAAAAATGAAACACTTTTAGATGAGCTGGCAGATTCGTATATAGAATTTTTAGAAAAAAATAATAACTGCTGCATAGATGATATATGTTATACAGCAGGAACAGGTCGTGGACATTACAATTACAGACTTGCAATAATAGCTAAGAATAAGCGTGAATTTATAGACAAGCTTACTCTATTTAAATTGAAAAAAGTACAGCTTGAAGAAAGCAGTGAAATATATTATAACGGCAGCTTAAAAGATAAGCTGTCAAAGGAAAGCATTAATACATTGTCAGATGAAAAAGCGGAAGAATACTTTAAAGCGGGCAGACAAAACCCAGAGCTGCTAAGTCAAATATGCAAAGCCTATATCAGCGGAGCAGATTTGGATTGGGAAAAATTATATGATAATGAAAAAAGAAAAAAAGTAAGTGTTCCGGTTTATCCCTTTGAGAAGCTTCGCTGCTGGCTTGAAGCACCAGAATACATTAGCTTTGGCACATCTAATACCTCACTAAAAGAAACAAGCCAGCCGGAAAAGTCAAATGAGGTAATACTTAAAGGAAAAGCTGACAACAGCTACAGCCATATTGAAAAACAGGTTGGACAGGTATGGGGCGAGGTACTGGGCTTTAATGAAATAAGCATTGACAGCAGCTTTTATGAGCTGGGCGGAGACTCCATTTATGCAATGAAAATAGCAAACAATATCAGTAAAAAAATGAATATAAAGCTTGAAGTGTCAGACGTGTTAAAGCATCAAACTATAGAAGAAATAGCAATATGTCTGGATGAAAAGTATCTGGATAAAGGAAGCTTAAAGTCATCCTATGCACAAATAGAGCTTGCAGAGCCAAAAGAATACTATCCTGTTTCATCGGCACAAAAAAGGCTGTTTATACTCAATCAAATTTCTGGTATCGGAGTAAGCTATAATAATTATGCGGTACTGGAGATTCAAGGTAAAATAAACATGGTAAAGACTAGAGAAGCTTTTAGAAAGCTTATCAATAGACATGAAAGTCTTAGAACCTCCTTTAAAGTAATAGACATGGAGC
Organism: uncultured Clostridia bacterium; assembly: GCA_937930535.1. Taxonomy (GTDB): domain Bacteria; phylum Bacillota; class Clostridia; order Lutisporales; family Lutisporaceae; genus CALGKJ01. Next base: position 1,233 of record CALGKJ010000064.1, on the reverse strand, counting down.
CCATGCAGAAAATACATGAAGCTGTAGAATTTGATGTTGATGTTATAGATATTGGAAATAATAGTGCAGATCAAGTGATCAAAGAATATATAAGACCCTTTAACCTAGACAGAGCACCACTTATAAGAATTGGTTTAATAACACAGGAAAATGATAAGTATTTGCTGTTATTGGATATGCACCATATTATATCAGATGGTACATCTATAGGAATACTTATAAAAGAATTTATAGAGCTGTACGAAAACGGCACAGCGGAAGCCTTAAGAATACAATATAAGGACTTTGCACAATGGCACAATAAAATGATTAATACAGACGCTTATAAAAAGCAGGAGGAATACTGGCTGAAGCTTTATTCTGGCGAACTGCCTGTACTTAATTTCCCCACAGACTATCCTCGTCCAAGCGTACAGAGCTTTGAGGGCGAAATGATAGTTTATAAGCTTGATGAGGTAATATCAGCAAGACTAAGGAAATTTGCTCAGGATAGAGGAACTACATTGAATGTTGTACTTCTGGCTGCTTATAATATACTGCTGTCCAAATACAGCGGACAGGAGGATATCGTTGTTGGTTCTGTTATATCAGGAAGGTCTCATAAGGATGTAGAAAACATAATAGGTATGTTTGTTAATACTCTTGCCCTAAGGAACTACCCCAAGGGAGAAGAAACCTTTGATATATTCTTAGAGCATGTAAAGGATAATACCCTTAAGGCATATGAAAATCAGGACTGCCAGTTTGAGGACTTGGTAAATAAGCTTAATATACCAAGAGATTTAAGCAGAAACCCATTGTTTGACACATTATTTATTATGCAGAATATGAAAATACCAGAAATATCTGTAGAAGGCTTAAGAATTGCAGATTATGAATATAAAATTCAAGCTGCTAGATTTGATCTGGTTCTTCAAGCTCTCGATGGAGACGGAATAAGCCTTTTCTTTGAATATTGTACAAAGCTGTTTAATAAAGACACCATCCAAAGAGTTATCAGCGGTTTTGAAAAAATTATAAAGGAATTTTTAAACAATCCATATATAAAGCTGGCAGATATAGACATACTCACAGAAATGGAAAAAAACAAGCTGCTGCTGGATTTTAATAATACAAGCATAGACTACCCAACAGATAAAACCATACATCAGCTATTTGAGCAGCAAGCAGAAAGCACCCCTGACAAAATAGCAGTAGTATGCGGCGACAGCTATATGACCTATAAGGAGCTTG
>CALGKJ010000063.1 GCA_937930535.1 uncultured Clostridia bacterium | reverse complement strand
ATTTAAACGAAACTATCGAAAGAGCAATAGAGTTATATATAGCTGAACGAGAATACAATGAGTTTATAAAGCTATTAAAATATTTTGTTGACATCCAAGAATGTAAAATAGATATTCTGCATTTGCGACAGGCAAATGATGGAAAGTATGTAATGCTGGATGAGAACTTAAATAGTGTTAGCGGTGAGTATTTTGATGAAGTCAAATCAGAGTTATCAGACGAAAATATTAACTATGATGATCTGCTAATAAGTACACTCATCACAATATCGCCAAAAAAGGTTTTTCTACATGACATTGATAACTTTAAGAATAAGGAGCTTATGAATACCATAAAGAACGTATTTGGTGATAGAATTTATGTATGTAATGGATGTGAACTCTGCAAAGATGGATATAGAGTAAAAGACAACAGAGAAACAAATAAACTTGGTTTATAGAAAAAGCTTGTGATATAATAATATATAAATATTATTAAAATGCCAAGGCAGTGGGGGAGAAATGCTAAAGATTTTGCTGATGACGACTATTGGAGGAGTAATTGGTTGGATAACTAACATCCTTGCTATAAAAATGTTATTTAGACCTATAAAACCTGTAAGAATCCCTGTAATAGGCATAACCATACATGGATTAATACCAAAACGGAGGAATGAGATATCAAGGAGTATAGGAGAAGCGGTTGAAGCCGAGCTGATTAATTTATCTGACATTCTTGATGAGCTTGTTACAGAAGAAAATAAAAAAGATGTGATAAATTTAATTAAAAAGCGGGTCAGTGCTTCCGTGGAAAATAGGATTCCTTCTTTGATACCAAGCTCCATCAGAACTAAGATTATCGAATACATAGGCGAGCAAATAGAAAAAGAAGGTTCGGTAATATTAGACAAGACAATTGAGGACTTTACAGATAAGGCTGTAAGCAGTATAAAAATAGGAAAAATGGTTGAAAATAAGATTGACATGTTTGAACTTGAAAAAGTAGAAGATATCATACTAAAGCTTTCATCAAGTGAACTTAAGCACATTGAGGTGCTTGGAGGTGTATTAGGAGCTGTTATAGGCTTGGTACAGGGTATTATAGTACACTTACTGGCATAACATCTTAACTATTTTATTGACAATTGGTAAGTATTGATATAAAATATTTTTAATATAATTTCATATATAAATGTGTTGAAGAGGACGAGTAAATCATTGGTGATCAGCAGAGAGGAAATGCCATGGGCTGCAAGCATTTCTGGATATAGATGATTGAAAACCACCTTGGAGCAATAAGCTGAAAACTTGCTTTTCACAATTATAAAGTCATGATAGTATGCTTAATCGTTGATAACGTTATAATCATAGAGTAAAAATTAGGGTGGAACCGCGTACAAAGACTCTCGCCCCTTTCAAGGGGAGAGAGTCTGTTATTTTTTGTATAAACATCAAAGGAGGAGTTAATATGATAAAAGTAACACTAAAGGATGGTTCTGTAAAAGAGCATCAAAATGGAGTAGCTGTCGAAGAAGTTGTAGCTGCCATAGGCAGCGGCTTATTAAAGGCATCAATGGCAGCCAAGGTTAATAATGAAATTGTTGATTTGGCAGCTAAGCTTGAGGCTGATTGTACCCTTGAGGTTTTAACATTTGATGATCCAGATGGAAGATGGGCATTGAGACATACTGGTGCACATGTGCTGGCTCAAGCTGTAAAAAGATTATTCCCTAATACTAAGCTGGCAATAGGTCCTGCTATAGATACAGGCTTTTATTATGATTTCGATGCAGACAAACCATTTACAGAGGATGATTTGAAAGCCATAGAAAAGGAAATCGAAAAAATAGTTAAGGAAGATTACAAACTGGAAAAATTTATACTTCCAAGAAATGAAGCACTGGAATACATGGATAAGCTGGGAGAAAGTTACAAGGTAGAATTAATATCCGAGCTGCCTGAAGATGAGGAAATATCCTTTTACAAGCAAGGTGATTTTGTTGACTTATGCGCCGGACCACATGCACCTAATACAGGCAAATTGAAAGCCATAAAGCTGCTTAGTGTTGCAGGAGCATATTGGAGAGGCAGCGAGAAAAATAAAATGCTTCAAAGAATATATGGTACAGCATTTATTAAGAAAAGCCAGTTGGATGAATATATAAATATGCTGGAGGAAGCTAAAAAGAGAGATCATAGAAAGCTGGGTAAGGAACTTGATTTATTCAGTATTCTAGAAGAAGGTCCAGGCTTCCCGTTCTTCCATCCAAAAGGAATGATAATACGCAATCTATTGGAGGATTTTTGGAGGCATGAACATAGGAAGAACGGTTACCAAGAGGTTAAGACACCTATTATACTTAACGAAGAGCTTTGGCATAAATCGGGACATTGGGATCATTATAAAGAGAATATGTACTTTACTCAAATAGATGAAGTAGATTTCGCAGTTAAGCCCATGAATTGTCCAGGTGGAATGTTAATGTATAAGAGGTCTATGCACAGCTATAGAGAGCTTCCCATTCGTATGGGTGAGCTTGGATTGGTGCATAGACATGAGCTTTCAGGAGCATTACACGGACTTATGAGGGTTCGATGCTTTACACAGGATGATGCACATATATTTATGACAAAGGATCAAATCAAGGACGAGGTAGTCAATGTTATTAATATGATTGATTATTTCTATAGCCTGTTTGATTTTAAATATCATATAGAATTATCGACAAGACCAGAAAATTCAATGGGTACAGATGAGGATTGGGAAGTTGCTACTAATGCTTTAAGAGATGCCTTGGATTTTAAAGGCGTTCCATACAAGGTTAATGAGGGCGACGGTGCATTCTATGGTCCTAAGATTGACTTTCATCTTCAAGACTGCATAGGTCGTACTTGGCAGTGTGGTACAATACAGCTGGACTTCCAACTCCCAGAAAGATTTGATCTTACTTATGTTGGAGCAGATGGAGAAAAGCACAGACCTGTTACTATCCATAGAGTAATCTTCGGAAGTATAGAAAGATTTATAGCGATACTTACAGAGCATTTTGCAGGGGCGTTCCCAGCTTGGTTGTCTCCGGTTCAGGCTATAATACTTCCTATTTCTGAAAGACAACATAAATACGCAAAGCAAGTTGCAGAGAAACTGGAAGAGCTTAATATTAGAGTGGAAGTTGACGTGAGAAACGAGAAAATAGGCTATAAAATAAGAGAAGCACAGCTTCAAAAGATACCATACATGCTGGTAGTAGGCGACAAGGAAATTGAAAACGGTGAAGCAGCAATAAGAGCAAGAAAAGAAGGCGACAAGGGGACTATGAAGGTGGATGATTTTATCCAAATGCTGCAACAAGAAATTAATAATAAGGAAAATAAATAGAAATAAAAAAATAACAAGTATTGATTGCTTAATTGGATCAATACTTGTTGTTTTTTATATAATAATCCGTAGTTTAATAAGAACATTATGTAAATATTAATAAATAGTGAGTTGTTAACCAAATAATTGAAGGATATTTTTTATTTTTATAGAATTATTCAGAGGTGTGTGCGCATATGTATAAATATGTTATTGGCATATACAGGGAAAACTCCGTAATAATCTATATGTACTAATCCCTGAGCTTTACTATGCTGTACATAATACAATCACTAGGAGGGATTTTATGACAAAAAAAGGTTTACCAGAAGGCGCATATGGAACTAAGCCAGGTCAAAACTACATTCCATATGTTCCGGGAAACAAAGTAATGCCAGAATTCACCGCTGTATCTATTATTGTTGGTGTACTACTGGCAATTGTATTCGGAGCAGCAAATGCTTACCTGGGTTTAATGGTAGGTATGACTGTATCAGCATCAATACCAGCAGCAGTAATATCCATGGCAATCATTAGGATAATACTGAAAAGAAAGTCCATATTAGAAAATAATATGGTACAGACTATAGCTTCTGCTGGTGAATCCTTGGCAGCTGGAGCTATCTTTACTATTCCGGCTCTTTTCTTGTGGGGTGAAAATCCAGACGCATTAACAATGGGTTTAATAACACTATTAGGCGGTTTGCTTGGTGTATTATTTATGATACCAGTAAGAAGATATCTAATAGTAAAAGAACACGGTGTTCTCCCGTATCCAGAAGGAACAGCTTGTGCTGAAGTACTTGTTGCCGGCGAAGAGGGCGGATCAGGTGCAAGTCTTGTTTTCGCGGGCGGTTTAGTTGGTCTCTTGTTTAAATTCTTAGGTGATGGACTTAAATTATTCCCAACTGAAATAGAATGGGAAATCACAGGCTTCAAAGGCGCAGCAGTTGGTGCAGACGTTCTGCCTGCATTACTTGGTGTAGGCTTTATAATAGGACCTAAAATTTCTGCATATATGCTTGCAGGTGCTATACTTGGCTGGTTGGGCTTTATTCCATTAATAAGCTTCTTCGGCGAAACAGTCACAGTAAACATTTTCCCTGCAGCAGATACTATTGTAAACTTAGGCTATTGGGGGATATGGAATAAATACATAAGATACATAGGTGCAGGTGCCGTTGCAACAGGCGGTATTATAAGTCTTATTAAAGCAATTCCTACAATTATATCTTCTTTCAGGGATGCAATTAAAGGCTTTAAAATTAAAGGCAATGGTGAAGTAGAAAGAACTGATAAGGATCTAAATCCAAAGTGGATAATAATCGGCTTGGTATTAATAATTGTAGCCATTGCTGTATTACCACAGGTTCCTGTTGGAATACTTGGCGCAATACTTATTGCAATATTTGGTTTCTTCTTTGTAACAGTATCTTCAAGAATAGTTGGCTTGGTAGGAAGCTCCTCCAATCCAGTATCAGGTATGACAATAGCTACTCTCTTGATTACTACTATTATTATGAAGGCAGCCGGCTATACAGGCGTGGAAGGTATGGTAGCCGCTCTTGTTGTAGGTGCAGTTATTTGTACAGCGGCAGCTATAGCTGGTGATGCTTCACAAGACCTTAAGACTGGCTATCTTGTTGGTTCTACACCATGGAAGCAGCAGATTGGTGAAGTAATCGGTGTTGTTGCTTCAGCAGCAGTAATAGGCTATATATTGATAATGCTTAATAACGCTTATGGCTTCGGCTCAAAAGAGCTTGCAGCTCCACAAGCAACCTTGATGAAAATGGTAATAGAAGGAATAATGTCTGGAAATCTACCATGGAATCTTGTTTTTGTCGGCGTAGCTTCATCTATAGTATTTGAGCTTTTCGGTGTTCCATCACTACCAGTTGCAATAGGCTTGTATTTACCAATACATCTATCAACACCAATTATGGCAGGTGGTGTAATAAGAGGAATACTTGATAAGAGAGAAAAAGACGAAAAGGTATTAAAGGAAAGAGTTGAAAAAGGCGTATTGTACTCCTCAGGTTTAATAGCTGGGGAAGGCTTAATGGGTATAATACTTGCTGGCTTAGCTGCTGCTAAGATATTCTTGGATGAAGCACTAGGAATAACTGGCGCACCTTTAGGACAGTATGGTGCATTAATACTATTTATTCTTGTTGGAGTAAGCCTTGCATGGGCAGTATCTAAAAGGAACAAAAAATAACTGATAGGGGTTTATCCCCTATCAGATTTAAGGAGGAACTGTTCTAGTGAAGCAAAAAGTAAATTTGCTATTAATGAAGCCTAAAAGGAATCCTAATATAGAATGGGATCATGAAGACAAAATCATACTAAAAATTAAGCGCAGCAATAAAATAGACAAGCTGATGAATAAGCTGTTTAAAACTCCTAATGTGCTGACTGTTGAGCTTGATGAAATAGGTTCCTTTGTATGGAGTAAATGTGATGGAGAAAGAAACATTGGTGATATAGCAGAGGAATTGGATTTTAAATTTGGCGAAAAAATAAATCCAGCTATTGAAAGACTGATCAAATATATAAGCATACTTATGAATAATAAATTTATTAGCTTGGAGTGATTATATGAAATACATATTTTATTTTATATCTATAATAGTTGTTACGATGCTTATGATGATTATTGGTCATTTCAAGGAAAGAACACTGCCTATCGAATTAGCAAATAGATTATATAGAAAATGTTCAAAGGTAATAATTGATTATTTAAAAGAGCATAATAAAGCAAATATCAACGATATAAAAAAATGTATTACTAATATTTCAGTGTCTGTTTTTTGGAGCAGAAAGAAATTAAAGGTAACGAACCCTGCGCATTTTGCAGAGCAAATAGTACAAAACCTTATTAAAGATGGAAAACTACAGCTAGTAGATGGAAAGGATAATAAAAGGGTTTATATGCTTTCTGTCAAATAAAATTGAACAATATATTTACGATAATATAATAATTTATTGCTATTTATATAAATATTATAATAAAATTGTAAATAGCATAAATCATGTTTATTATTATATATATAATTTATGTAAATACAAGCTTAATGATTGAAAATAATGCTAAATAGAGTCAAACTTATATCAAATACATTATAGTTTACTGTTTAGCTTATCTATAGGTTTTTTATAGATAACCAACTTTAAAACTCAAATATTACAAGATATATAAGTCGCACATTATATTTGAGATAATGTAGTATATTAATTGCGATTTATATAAAACACTAAAGGTATTGTTTCAAATATAGGATAAATAAACTTCATTCAGTGCAGCTCTCAGCAAAAACAGTTTAGGCTTAGAGTTGTATATATTAATGCAAAGGAGATATGTGAAAACATGAAGTTCGATAAAATGATAGAGTCCATGAGAAATGATATAGTAAAAACTACCCAAGAGCTTATTAAAATAAAAAGTGTTGAAGCTGAATCAGAGCCTGGTGCACCCTTTGGAAGGGATATGAGAAGCTGTTTAGATAAAGCTCTGAATATATGTGAAGCTATGGGCTTCAAAGTAAAAAATTTTGATGGGTATGCAGGTCATGCAGAATATGGAGAAGGAGATGAAACTGTCGGTATACTTGTACATTTGGATGTAGTTCCAGAAGGCTCTGACTGGTCGGTGGAACCTTATGGCGGAGAGGTTAAGGATGGAAAGCTTTTTGGAAGAGGTGCAATTGATAATAAAGGCCCAGCAGCAGCTGCAATATACGCTCTAAAAGCAGTTAAGGAAGCGGGAGAAAAGTTTAATAAAAAGGTAAGGATAATATTTGGATGTGATGAGGAAAGCGGAAGATGGGAATGCATGAAGCACTATTTTAAGCATGAGACTATGCCGGATTGCGGATTTTCCCCTGATGCGGATTTCCCTATCATTAATAGTGAAATGGGTATAATAATTTTTAATCTAAAGAAAAGCTTTCCCAAACCGGAAGAAACTTGCTGCGGTGGACTTAAGGTTAAATATGTAAAGGGCGGAAACAGACCCAACATGGTTCCAGACTATTGTGAAGCCTTACTAGAAATGAAAAAGGACTTTACTGATAGAATAGCTAAGACAATCCAATACTGTAATGATAAATTTAATTTTAAAATAGAAGCTGATTTTGAGGGCGAAAAGTGTTATGTGAAATCCTTTGGTATATCTGCTCATGGGAGTACGCCAGAAAAAGGGATTAATGCGATTTCACAAATGATTAAGTTTCTATGCAGCCTGCCTCTTTGCGTAAATGAGCAGACAGCACTAATCAATTTTATAGACAAAAACATTGGCTCGGAAACAAACGGACACTCTTTTGGATTGGATATGAAAGACGATGTATCCGGCAGCTTGGTATTTAATTTTGGTATATTCGACCTTGACGAGGAAAATGCAAATATAGGTGTAAATATCAGATATCCTGTAACCAAAACAAAAGATGAGGTTTATGAAAGATTAAGAAGAAAGATTGAAGGCACAGGCATGGAATTAATAGAAGGACCTGAAAAAGCACCATTATATGTGCCGGCTGATAATTTTCTAGTTCAGAAGCTGCAAAAGGTATATGAAGAGGTAACAGGTTTGAAAGGAAGCCTGATCTCAATAGGCGGTGGCACTTACGCAAGAGCTATTAAAAATGCTGTTGCCTTTGGACCACTCTTTCCAGGAAGACCAGAGCTGGCACATCAAAAGGATGAGTATATTGATGTTGATGATTTAATAAAATGCACAAAAATTTACGCTGAAGCAATATATGAGTTAGTCAAATAAGTGAAAAAATATTAGAATTGCTTATTGACATATATAATATTTAGTGGTATTATATTGAAGTATGTTGAAAATGAACAATTTAATATATGTTTATTAAGTAGAAGATCCACTTCTCACCTTACGATAATGTCAGTAAGGTATAAAAAGTCATAGGTTGTCCTAGGGCAGGTGGATTATTCTACCTGCCCTATAATATTACGGAGGTGATAGGTATAAGTAACAATAAAGACCTACAAATCAATGAGGAAATCAGAGATAAAGAATTGAGAATTATTGATGCTAATGGTGAACAGCTTGGCATTATGTCAATAAGGCAGGCTATGGATTTAGCAGCTGAAAAACAGCTTGATTTGGTGAAAATAGCACCACAAGCAAAGCCGCCAGTATGCAGAATAATGGATTATGGCAAATTCAGATTTGAACAAAGCAAAAAAGAGAAGGAAGCCAAAAAGAATCAGAAAATAATAAACATCAAGGAAATTCGCTTCTCGCCTACAATAGAAGAGCATGACTTAAATGTAAAAGCAAAAAATGCACAAAAATTCCTTCTAGAAGGTGATAAGGTAAAGGTGACAATAAGATTCAGAGGCAGAGAAGTAGATCATGTTGCTTTCGGACAGCAAGCTTTAAACAAATTCTTTGAAATTATTAAAGAGAATTGTGTAGTAGAAAAGCCAGCTAAGCTGGAAGGTAAGAATATGACAATGATATTAGCACCTAAACAGTAAAGAAATTAAGTTACAATTAGCATAAAGGAGAGGATTTTTAATGCCTAAACAAAAAACACACAGGGCATCAGCGAAAAGATTTAGTTTTACTAAAACTGGTAAAGTTAAAAGAGGATGTGCTTATAAATCACACTTATTGACTGGAAAAACTACAAAGAGAACAAGAAAACTTAGAAAAGGCGCATATGCAGATAAGACAGTAGTTAAAATCATAAGAAAGTTAGTACCATACAAATAGTAGATAAGGAGGCGACATAAAATGGCAAGAGTAAAAAGAGCGCTTAATGCGCATAAAAAACGTAGAAAAATATTTAAACTAGCAAAAGGATATTTTGGTGCTAGAAGTAAGAAATATAGAATAGCTAATGAAACAGTTATTAGAGCACTAAGATTTGCATATATAGGCAGAAAGCTTAGAAAGAGAGACTTCAGAAAACTTTGGATTGCTAGAATAAATGCAGCAGCAAGAACTAATGGTATGTCTTATAGCAAGTTTATAAACGGTCTGAAGCAATCAGGAATTGAAATAAACAGAAAAATGCTTTCAGAAATGGCTATCAATGATGCAGCAGGATTCCAAAAGCTTGTTGAAACAGCAAAAGAAAAATTAAACGCATAAAAACCTGCGGATTTGATTCCGCCGGTTTTTTTTTACCTATAGATAAACAGCTTCAGAATTAAATATATCCAGTTGGTTATCTATAATAATTCTTGATAAAATAAAGAATAATAGTATATAAATGAAATAAGTAGTGATAATTTCTTATATTATGTAATTCAGGACTCAGGGCAAGCTATTATAACCTTTAATAATAAAGAAATGAATGATATAATAAAAGGGTTATAGGTTAAGGAAATATTTACTAAGAAAGCGTCGAGTGGGTGAATTCAATATGCATTTTAGCATTTTAAGCAGAAAAATTAAAATTTCCCCGACACAAACGGTTGTAATGGGATTTGCTTTAGTAATATTATTAGGAGCACTATTGCTGACGCTGCCAATTTCATCACAAAAGGGCGAGGCCACAAGCTTTGTTGATGCGATTTTCACTGCGACATCAGCGGTATGTGTTACCGGTTTAGTTGTGGTAGATACAAGTACATACTGGTCATCCTTTGGTCAGACTGTTATTATTTTGATGATACAAATAGGTGGACTTGGCTTTATGACATTTTCCACACTTATTGCACTTTTAGTAGGAAGAAGAATCACGCTAAGGGAGAGACTCTTGATACAGGAGTCCCTGAATCAATTTGATTTGGAAGGCTTGGTACGGTTGACCAAGAGTATTATTATTGCTACCTTCTGCATTGAGGGCTTAGGGGCGATTTTTTACTCTACGGTTTTTATACCCCAATTCGGCTTGAAGCAGGGAATAATAATGGGTATATTCCATGGCATATCTGCATTTTGTAATGCAGGCTTTGATCTTATGGGGCAATATACCGGGCAATATTCCAGCTTAACAAGCTATGTAAACAATCCGATAATCAACATAAATACAATGCTATTGGTTATAGTAGGGGGATTAGGCTTTTCGGTTTGGACAGATTTATATTACGCATTTAAGCACAAAAACTTTTCGAAGCTTTCGCTTCATACAAAGGTTGTTGTTACCATAACTGCTGGTCTAATAGTATTTGGATTTTTATTCTTTTTTGCTGCTGAAATTACAAATCCTCTTACAATAGCAGATGCACCACTGTCAACTAAAATACTTGGGCCGCTGTTTCATTCAGTAACACCCAGAACGGCTGGTTTCAATACCTTAGATATGGCATCAGTAACCATGCCATCGAAGTTTATGACAATAATACTGATGTTTATAGGAGGCTCGTCAGGCTCAACAGCAGGCGGAATAAAAACCACTACAATAGGCATACTCTTGCTTACGATTCTCTCAGTAGTAAAAGGCAGAGAGGATACAGAAGTATTTGAAAGAAGGATACCCAAGTATCTTGTTTACAGAGCCTTAGCAATAATGCTTATAAGCTTTGGCTTGGTAATATTTGTATCTATGGTTCTTTCCATTACAGAAAAAGCTGATTTTATGTCTATACTATTTGAAGCTACATCAGCTTTTGGAACAGTCGGCTTAAGTTTGGGCATGACACCGTATCTTTCGGTTATTGGCAGAATAGTTATTGTAATCACTATGTTTGCGGGTAGAGTAGGTCCTCTGACTTTGTTTATGGCCTTTTCACAAATGGCAGTTAAAAATAAAAGCAATTTAAAATATCCAGAAGATAGGATAATAGTTGGATAGGAAGGGATAATGATGAAACAATTTTTAGTTATAGGAATCGGCAGATTTGGCAGTGCTCTTGCACAGCGACTGTACGAGCTTGGACATGAGGTACTTGCATTAGACTCGGATGAAGAAGAGATACAGAAAATATCCGAAAAGGTTACTCATGCTGTTTCCGCAGATGCTACGGATGAAAATGTCCTTAGATCTCTAGGGGTAAGAAATTTTGATGTAGGTATTGTTTCCATAGGCTCAGATATACAATCAAGTATTATAATAACACTAATGCTTAAGGAAATGGGTGTTAAATATGTTGTTGCAAAGGCCCAGAATGATATTCATGCAAAGGTGCTATTAAAGTTGGGAGCAGACAGAGTAGTATTCCCTGAGAGGGATATGGGAGAGAGAGTAGCACATAATCTAATTTCTACAAATATACTTGAATTTATTGAGCTTTCTCCAGAATACAGCATCATTGAAATTGTAACACCACATAACTGGGTGGGTAAAAATCTTAGAGATTTGAACCTGCGTGCAAGGTTTGGCGTCAACGTAGTTGCAATAAAGCATGACGAGTCTCATGATTCAATGAATGTATCTCCAAAAGCTGATGACCCAATAAAAGAGGGAAATGTATTAGTAGTTATAGGAAATAATGAGGATTTAAGACGTCTTGAAAGAAAGACCGAAGCTTAGTATTTGCAGTTGGGACTTTTTAAGGAGATAGTAATATGAATGAGATTATCAAAAGTAATCAGAATAAGAATATAAAGCATATAAAATCATTGCATAGCAAGAAATATCGTGACCAGTACAATGAATACATAATTGAAGGTGAAAAACTGCTGAGGGAAGCCTTAGATTACAAAGCAGAAATAAAGCTTGCTGCTTTTGTGGATGGTTATTCAGATAATGAAGCACTAATTCAATTAAAAGCTCAGTGTGAAGCGTCAGCAATTGCAGCAATAATTATAGATGAAAGAATATTCAATGAGATAAGTGAGACACAGACGCCCCAAGGAGTTATGGCAATAGTGGGAAAAACAATTTACAATTTGGAGGAAATAATAACTAGAAGTAGTATGAGCCTATTGCTGCTGGATGAGGTCAGAGACCCCGGGAATCTTGGGACAATAATCAGAACTGCTGATGCCTGCAACCTAGATGCAGTATTGTTGTCTAAAGGCTGCGTAGATCTTTATAACGGAAAGTCTATAAGGGCTACGATGGGATCGATATTTCATTTGCCTGTATTGGATGGGATTGATATTGAAAACTTAATAATAACATTAAACCATAATTGCGTACAAACAATTTGTGCTGATCCATATGGCAGTATAACTACCTTCGAATTGCCATACAGCCTCAAAAACGCTATAATAATAGGAAATGAATCCAATGGCGTAAGTGATGAGCTTAAAGCTATTATTGCTAATAGTGTAAGGATACCTATGCCGGGAAAGTCAGAATCCCTAAATGCAGGTATTGCAGCCGCACTAATGATGTATGAAATTACAGTAAGAAAAAAGCTTTTCAATGACGGTAGATAGCAATCTACTGTTTTTGTTTATAGAGAAACACCTTCAAAATTGTTTTTATAGAAGTGTGAGGGAGCTATGAAGAGATATTTTAAACCATTTGTATTATTAGTTTTAGTTAGTATGATTTTGACTAGCTGTTTAATGACTGACATTGAAACAGCGCAGCAATTTATACAAGAGGGTGACAAATATTTTGAGCATCAGAAATATGAGGAGGCTATAGTTCGGTATAACAAGGCAATACAAATGAACCCTGAAAGTGCAATTGCATATAATAATATAGCTGCTGCTCTGACTTTTTTAGACAAGCCAGAGGAAGCTATTACATACTGTGAAAAAGCGTTATTAGTTGACCCACACATGGAAATGGCATATTCCAATATGGGGCTTGCACTTAATATTTTAGAACGCTATGAAGAAGCGCTTATTAAGTTTGATAAAGCAATTGAGATAGACAGCGGCAGCGATTTTGCATACTACAACAAAGGGGATTCATTACTGAACCTTGATAGATACGAGGAAGCACTAGAATGCTTTAATAAAGCAATAGCCATAAATCCTGATTATTCAAATGCATATTTAGGTAAGGCAGTATGCTTTTATTATATAGGAGATTATAGTGAGGGCATACTTGCCTGCAACAAGGCTATTGAGCTTAATAGCAGCTACAAGGAAGCGTATTTATGGAAAGCAAAATCACTAATACTCCCAAATGATTATGATAACGCTATAAGTGCTGTAAATAGTGCCATTGACTTGGACGCTTTCTATTTAGATGCATATATGACTAAGCTTTCTATACTGTATAATATTGAGAATTATATAGAATGTATTAAATTAGGAAATCAAGCTATTATAAATTTTCCAGAAAATGAAGATATAATATGGTATATTGCAGATTGCTATTCTGCTCAATATAAGTATAAGGAAGCCATAGAAAAATATAAAGAGGTCTTAAACATCAATCCAAATAATGAAGTTGTTCTAACCTATTTAGGCTGGAGCTATTATTTTATACAAGATTACACCAACGCAGAAAGCGTCCTTAGTAAAGCACTAGAAATAGATAAAGACAGTGATATAGCTCTGGAGTTAAAGGAAGCTATTAAAGAAACAAAGCTGCCCCAAGGGCAGAGAATAGTGGAGTTTATTAAGAATAATTACTTATATATTGATAAGGTAAAAAACTTTAAAAGTAAATCAGAAAAATTCAGTAAAAAAAGTAGTGTTACCCATGAGGATATTGAGTTATATTTGAAAGCTATTATACCAAAGGACGATTATTTTACTTTTATTTTATACGGCGAAGACTATGACGAGCTTGAAAATATGGAATCTGAAAATCAGCTTGAGCATAAAGCTTATGGAAAAGACAGCTACTATATAAGGATTAAGGCTTTTAATTCAAGCGTAGGTCATGAATTCAGGAAAATAGTAAAAGATATAAAGAATAGCTATAATAAAAATCTAATTATTGATTTAAGAGACAATTCAGGGGGTTATACAGAACCAAGCTGCTTGATTTTAGACAAGCTGCTGCCTGAGTGTACAACAAGCACCTTTTTATACAAAGATGGAACAAAGGATGTATATAATTCAGATGTTAGTTATATCAGATTTAATAAAATAATACTGCTTGTAAATGAAAATTCAGCCAGCAGTTCAGAATTATTAGCATTAGGATTAAAGTTAAAGCTGCAAGACGTAATAATAATAGGAAGAAACACCTACGGTAAAGGTGTAGGACAGCAGGTTTTTGAGAATATCAAGGAAAAATACGCCATTTTTTTAGTAAACTTTTATTGGAGCATTGATAATAAGAACATTAATGGGAAGGGGATAAAACCAGATATCTTGGTTAAATCCAACAAGGATAGTGACTTTTTTAATGAGGTAGACAAAATCATAAACTAAAATCCTTTTGATAAAGGATTTTAGTTTATGAAATAGGGAAGCAATCATAAAACTTAGTTTATTCATTGGTTAATTGTTGCTTCCCATCTAAGTTTTAGCTTGCTATAATTTGAATTTTTAGTAAAAACCCTATAGTATATATTAAATAGAAGCTAATAAATCGGACAGACAAGCACATTCATCTCTTAATAATGAAAATAAATGCATATCATAGTGCTTTCCCCTGCAAAAGACAGCTTTTCTCATAGTACCTTCATATTGATAACCGCACTTTTCAGCTATTTTACGACTTGCTATATTATCAGTAAACATATTAACTGCCAATCTTACTATAGGCTTAATAGAAAACATATATGCAGAGAAAATATGTAATGCCTCTGTCATATAACCCTTGCCGCGGTTGCACTTTTTATATATTTTGTAGCCGATTTCGTAGCCGTCAACATATTTAGCACTTTTGAAGAATGAGATCATACCAACTATTTCGCCATCCAAGTCTGTTACAAGCATTATACCAAAATCTTCTTTCCAAAACCCAGTTTCTCTATAATCTGCTTTATAACGCGGCTCCGACATCAACTGAAATGCATCAAAGTCACCTCTTTCTGATATTTCAGATTCTAAATTGAACATCTCGTCAATATCACTTTCTCTAACTGTCCTTAAAATAATATTTTTACCTCTTAACATAAAATTAACCCCCTTAAATATCTATAAAAAATACTAAAAATTATAGATTTTCTAAATATAATTATATAACAAAATGGAGGTTAATTGTATTATAATAATATTATTATTAATAAAAAACCGCTAACAAGGATATGCATTATAGTAACCCGAGGTGACAAAAAGAAGGGGATTGATAAATGGCGTAGAAATATATTAAAAATGCAGCAGCTATACAATTATTAGTCGAACTATAGGTGTTTTAGCTTAAACTTAAATTATTCCAAGCTAAAAACCTACAAGGGAAGCAATAGCTAACCCATGAATAAGTTAAGTTTTATGGATGCTTCTCTATATATACGCAGTAAACATTGAAGCAATATTTATAGAAAGCTTGGAAGGTGATTAGATGATACATAAGACCAGAACCTGTGCATTATATGGAATCAAAGGATATGTAGTTGATGTTGAGGTAGACCTGTCAAATGGACTGCCGGGGTTTGATATAGTTGGATTGCCAGATGCGGCAGTGCGGGAATCCAGAGAACGTGTAAGGGCGGCTATAAAAAACTCAGGGCTGCAATTTCCACAAAAAAGAATAACAGTTAATCTGGCACCAGCTGATATTAAGAAAGAAGGCTCTATATTTGACCTTGCAATAGCCATAGGAATTTTGAGTGCCGGCATGTATTTTGAAACCACTAAAACTGAAAACACAGCATTTTTAGGGGAATTATCCTTGGATGGAAGTGTAAAGGGGATAAAGGGGATACTCCCAATGTGCATGGAATTGATTAGTAATGGCTGTTCAAAAGTTGTACTATCGAAAGAAAATGCAGACGAAGCAGCATTAATAAAGGGACTTGATGTAATAGCAGTTGAAACTGTAAACGATATTATTGAGTATTTTAATGGTATAAAAACAATAAATCCACACTCTGTAAATATACAAGTTTTTTTTAATGATAATGATAAATATGATTATGATTTTAGTGAGGTAAAAGGACAAGAGGTAGTAAAGAGAGTATTAGAAATTGCTGCTGCCGGCGGTCATAACCTAATCATGATAGGTCCGCCAGGATCAGGAAAAACAATGCTGGCTCGCAGACTGCCATCTATACTTCCCGATATGTCCTTTGAAGAATGTCTGGAAGTAACAAAAATTTATAGCATCTCAGGACTGCTTAAGGATAGAAGCTCACTTATTACAAGACGACCTTTCCGTTCACCGCATCATACAATGTCAAGCGCATCCCTAATAGGTGGAGGGAGAATACCCCATCCATGAGAAGTATCCCTGGCACATTATGGTATACTTTTTCTTGACGAAATGCCTGAATTTCCCAAGAATGTACTGGAGGTTTTAAGGCAGCCCCTAGAAGATGAATGTGTAACAATCTCAAGAGTTAGTGGAACAATAACAGATCCTGCTAAATTTATTCTTGTTGCATCTGTCAATCCATGTCCGTGTGGTTATTGGGGAGACGAGTCAAATAAGTGCAACTGTACTCCTAATCAGATAAAAAACTATATGAGTAAAATTTCTGGACCGCTTTTAGACCGAATAGATCTGCATATCGATGTTAATCCTGTAAAGTTCA
>CALGKJ010000062.1 GCA_937930535.1 uncultured Clostridia bacterium | reverse complement strand
CTTTAGAATACCCATGATGCCTATTGTCATTTCCAGAGAACGGTTTACCATCATTGCCACTATGTTGTCTGCTTCTACGCCTTTTTGTCTGAGCAGTCTTGCCAGACTGTTGGCTTTTTCATTTAGCTCCTTATAGGTTATTTGCTGATCGCCAAATACTGCTGCGATACTGTCCGGCTCTGTCTGTGCTTTTTCCTCGAAAAGCTGATGAAGGGTCTTGTGTTTCAGATAATCCGCTTTTGTATTGTTAAAGCTTACTAATATCTGCTGTTTTTCTATTTCATCCAGTATATCTATTTGTGACAGCTTTATATCTGGGTTGCTTATTACCTGCTTTGCTATATTTATAAAATGTCTTGCAAGTCTTTCTATGGTCTCTTTCTTAAACAGCTTTGTATTATATTCATAAATACAGCTCATACTTTCATTTTCATCCATGAATATGTCAACCTTAAAATCCAGCTTTGAGGTATTATTCTCCAGCTTATAATGGGTAAATATGGCTTCTCCAATGTTAAAGCTCAGGTTGGAATCAAGCTGATTATGCAGTATAAGCATAGTATCAAAAAGTGGATTTCTGGAAACATCTGTTCTTACAGACCACTTTTCCACCATTTTATCGTAGGGATATTCCTGATTTTCATAGGCACTAAGCATATTTTCATTTATCTCTGCTATATATTCACTAAAGCTGAGCTGACTGTTTATCTTACTTTTTATGGGCAGAAAGTTATTAAACATTCCTATAGTATCTTGAATACTTTGATGGCGTCTTCCTGCCACAAGGGAACCTACTACTATTTCATCCTGTCCGCTGTACTTGTTCAGCAAAATATTGTATATAGCAAACAGAATAGTATTGAGAGTGGTATTTTGCTTTTGAGAAAAGCTATTCAGCCTTTTCGTCAGTGCACTGTCTATATTGTTTTCTATTGTACTGCCGCTAAAGCTTCTTTCCTCAGCTCTGTGGTAATCAAGGGGCATATTGAGTACTGGTGTATTTCCTTTCAATACACCTTCCCAATATAATTCCTGCTTCTTCAAATAATCACTTTGAAGCAGTGCTGTCTGCCACTCTGCATAATCTTTATATTGTAGTTTTATGCTTTGCAGCTCCTCATCTTTATATAAAGCTGCAAATTCCTTAAATATAATATTGAGGGATACTCCATCTGAAATAATGTGATGCATATCTATTATTAATAAATGCTTGTTTTGTTGTATTTTATAAAGACCTACTCTTAGCAGGGGGGCCTTATCCAAGGAAAATGGCTTTATAAAGCTGTTTATTGATTTTTCTATATCGTTTTCATCGATACTTTGATAGTCTATATTAAAGCTTACTTCTTCTTTTATTTTTTGTACTGGCTTTCCAGCTTTCATTTCAAAGCTGGTTCTGAATACCTCATGGCGTTTTATAAGCTCTCTAAATGCCTGTTCAAGCTTGTCGGCAGCTATACTTCCCTCCACCATCATAGCCAATGGCATATTGTAGCTGATTCCAATACCCTCAAACTGCTCCTGAATAAAGAGTGAAAGCTGATATGAGGATAGATCGTAATAATCTTTTTGTTCTGCTGGCTTTATTTCCGGCATATTGTTCACAGTGAATAAGTTCTGCTGGCTTTCTTCCTTATCTGTCTCAGCATTGCTGATATAATATGCCATTTCCTTTACTGTGGGGTAAGCAAAAACTTTTTTCAGAGGTATTTCCATATCAAGCTCTTTATGTATTTTTGCTGCCAAAGCTGTTGCCTTTAGAGAATGTCCTCCCAGCTCGAAAAAGCTGTCGTTGACTCCTACTCTTTCAACTCCCAGCACGTCCTGCCATATATCAGCAAGCTTTATCTCCAGCTCTGTTTCAGGAGCAATATACTCATTTGCTGCTTTGTTATCCAAGTCTGGTTCTGGCAATGCTTTTCTGTTGATTTTTCCGTTTGATGTCAGCGGAAGCCTGTCCAATCGAATAAAATATGTCGGAACCATATAGGCAGGCAGATCCTTGCTCAGGAATTTTCTGATATCGGCAGCTTCAACATCTTTATCTGCTGAAAAATATGCACATAAATATTTATTACCTGTTTCATCCTGATAGTCGACTACTATGGTCTCTCTAATTCCCTCATATTTCATTATCTGACTTTCTATTTCGCCAAGCTCTATTCTAAAGCCCCTCAGCTTTATCTGATGATCAGCTCTGCCCACAAATTCAATATTTCCATCTGGAAGCCATTTAGCCAAATCTCCTGTTTTGTAAAGCTTTTCTGTAGATTTGAATGGGTTTAATATGAACTTTTCTGCTGTAAGCTCAGGTCTGTTTAAATATCCTTTAACCAGCCCATCACCTGAAATACATATTTCACCTACTACACCAATTGGAACCAGATTATTTTTGCTGTTTAGTATATATATTTCTGTGTTGGATAATGGTTTGCCGATAGGAATTGTTGACAAATTCTCATCAATAAAATCAATAGGATAATATGTAGCATAAACTGTGCTTTCTGTGGGTCCATACATATGCAGAAGCTTGCCTGCGCCCATATATTCCAAGGCTTTTCTTACATGCTGAACTGAGACACGTTCTCCTCCGAATAATACCTTTCGTACATTTTTGAGACTTTCTATTTTTACATCGACAATAGTATTAAAAAGCGCTGTAGTTACGAAGAATACAGTTACACAATCATCAATAATTATTTGGGACAGCTTATCTAGTTCTAAAATACTGTCCTTATTCAGCATAACCAGCTTTGCACCATTTAGTAGTGCCCCGAAGATATCGAAGGTAGAGCCATCGAAGGCATAATTTGAAAGCTGCAGCAGCGTATCTTTTTCATTAAGCTCTATGTAGTTTGTGTTTTTGACAACACGTGTGATACTCATATGATTGGTTAAATTTCCTTTAGGCTTACCTGTACTGCCAGAGGTGTACATAATATATGCCAGATTATCAGAGCTGTTTACAACAGCAGGATTACTGGTGTCACCCATATATATATCTGCATCATCCAGCAGTATAACCTCTCCTTTAAATTCATATCTATCTGCCAAGCTTTTTTGAGTAAGCAGAAGCTTTGTACTGCTATCCTCCAGAATATAAGAAATTCTATCTATGGGGTAGTCTGGATCAATTGGAGCATATGCACCGCCAGCCTTCAGTACTGCCATTATTCCTATTATCATTTCAATAGAACGCTCTGCTAAAATACCTACTATAGTATCTGCTTTGACCCCTTTACTTCTAAGGACTTTTGCCAGTTGATTTGCTTTAATATTTAATTGTTTGTAAGTAATCTGTTGATTTTCAAATACTACTGCTATATTATCAGGCTTTTTCTCTGCCTGTTCTTCAAACAGTTGTTGTATTGTTTTATTTTGGGGATAGCTTGTAGAAGTTTTGTTAAAGTCATTTAGAAGCTGTTCTTTTTCAGCTATAGTCATATAATCAATTTCAGATAATTTTCTATCTTGATTTTGTATTATGAAGGATATGATATTTTGGTAATGTGATGCTATGCGTTCTATAGTTTCCTTATAAAATCTTTCTTCATTATATATAAAGCTTAGCTCTATACCTTCAGAATCTGATATAGCAAGGGTAAGATCAAAATTTGTAGCTTCCCACATAGAGTAGCTCTCTACATAGATACTATTACTCTCATTATTAAGCAGCCTCTCAAGTGGATAGTTTTCAATAACTACGATGGAATCAAACAAGCTTTCGGTACCGCTTAGCTCACTGCAAGCTTTAATGTCAACTAATGAAGTATTTTCATAGTCTTCCCTTTCCTTTAGCATACCGTCTACCAAGTTCAAAATACTGCTTATTTTTTCATCTTCGACTGTACTTATTCTTAGCGGCAGTGTATTAATAAAGAGCCCTACCATATCTTCAATGCCTCTGACCTTGACTTTTCTACCCGATACCGTTGTTCCAAATACTACGTCCTTTGAATTGTCATATTGCTGTAAAAGCATTCCCCATGCAGTATACATAAGGGTAGCTAATGTAAGCTTATTGTTCTTGCAAAAGCTGTTTATGTTATTTGTTATATTATCTGACAGCTTGTACATGTATTTTGAAGTTTTACTTTCTTCAATTTGACTTCTTTTATCCCAAGGCAGCATAGTTTTAGCACTAAAGCCTTGCATATAGTCAGACCAATATGCCTTTTGATCATTTCTGTCCTGATTGTTATACCATTTAATATATTCCTTGTATGTATTCTTTGTCTTTATCACAGGTTTGATATTATCAGCCAAGTGATTGCAGGCAGTAAAAAACTCCTTAAGGATTATGCCATTGCTCCAGCCATCATATATAATATGATGATTGCTTATTACCATATCTACAGTAGCCTCATCCAGCTTGAGCAGGCTAATCCTTATAGGCTCTATACTAATGTCTATTCCAGCATCCCTATCACGTTTTAGATAATCATTTATAAAGTCTTCTTTTTCTTTAATACCCATATTTGATATATCTAGTTCGATAAATGTTATAGTATTATTTTTTAGAACTATTTGCATTGGCTTTTCAAGCTTGCTCCACCTGTATATAGTTCTTAACATTTCATTTGTATTGCAAACATGCTGCCAAGCTTCCTTTAATAAGTCTACCTTTATATGACCTTTGATTCTCAGCTTAAGCTGCTCAAAGTATTTATCACTTTTGGGATTTTCCATATAATGATAAAGTATGCCTTCCTGCATAGGTGATAAAGATAAAATATCCTGTACATTGTTTTTATCCAGCTTTTGATTTTTCATCATATGCTAATCACTCCATTTTAATTTTTGCTTATATTTCAGTTGATGCTTTACGTATATATAGGGAAGCAACCATAAAACTTAGCTTATTCATATGCTATAGAAAAACAACTTCAAAATTAAACTTATCCAGTTGTTTCTCACAAAGAGATTAGCACCTCTTAACGAAAAGTATTTTGAGTTTTAGAGTTGCTAATCTATAGCTTACTTGAGTTAGGAAATGTTAATATATGTATTTAATTAATGTAAATTATTTTCTATATACATAAATGCGGTAAAAATATAGTATAAACAAATTCTGATAAAGCATTTACACTTAATAGAAAACCTATGCCTAGATGCTTCATTAAAAGTTCACTAATACCTACACAGTAGGTAAGCCGTCTTTATAGGCGCTCACTAATTAAGCTCTTTAATTTTATACTTTAACCTATTATATCATATATGCATGAATTAATTTGTCGAATTCTGCCAAGCCAGTAATATTTAATAATTTTACTTAAGCAATACTAAACATATTATTACATCCGAATATTTATTATGATTATACATTACTATTTGTTAAAATGCCATACAAAAAACAAAATAGCTTAAGATTGAGCCTCTTAAGCTATTTTACGCTATTATATAATATTTATAAATTTAATTAGATACTATAGAGAAATGACTTCAAAATTGAATTATTCCAGTTGTTTCTCCCAAAGAGCTTAGAGACTTTTAGTTGAAAATATTTCAACTTTAAAGTGTCTTATATAAATACCGCTTCTAGCTTTAATAGATGTAAAATCTTTATCGGTATTTATATAGCTATAGCTTAGTAATAGTATCACTATATATTGACTGTATATCAAAACCAAAGTCCAGACCCTGAATTTCCGCAAAGTACTTTACAATGGAAACAGCAAGTGCCTTTGCAGCCATTTCCCTATACTCCTCTGTTTTCATTCTGGCAAGCTCATCAGGATTAGAAATAAACCCAAGCTCTGTTAAAATAGCAGGCATTTTTGTTTTGTTTAAGACATAAAGATTAGGTCTGGGCGTAATCCCTCTTGATGGCATATTGAGAGATTTTACTACTTCATTATGAAAAATATCGGCTATCTTTTTATTATTAATATTGTATTCCTCTGTTATTGTATTAGGAAAGTACAAAGTCTCGATTCCCTTTGTAGTACTGTTAAAGGAGTTAAAGTGTATACTCATAAAGAAGTCTGCATAGCTATTATTTGCTATATCCACTCTAGTAGCTAAATCTACATAGGTATCATCACTTCTTGTCATTATAGTTTTAAAGCCTATTGCCTTTAATTTCTCATTAAGTCTTCGTGCTACATCCATATTAAGATCCTTCTCCCTGGTACCGTCACTTCCTATAGCACCTGGATCTCTGCCCCCATGCCCTGGATCTATAACGATTGTAAGATGCTCAAATTTTTGTGCATTATACTTAAATTTAAGCCTTACTAAGGTGCTAGAAGCAGGAGAAAGAAGCTCATAGGATATCAGGTCTTTCAATTTAAAGGTAACAATAGTTTGTACCTTGCCTTGTATCTTCTGCTTGCTTACCTCTGCATACTCCATAATATTATCATTAAGCTGATATTTATTAGGCTCCACTGCCAGCTCTTTCTGTATTGTCAGCTTTAGAAGCTTGTTTTTATCATCAAGATTTATTTGATATTCAGAATCTAATCCAAAATTTAAGTCTGCATATGCTGTATTATACATTTTCTTGTATTGGAAAAAGTCAAAGGAAACATCGGACAAATATATTTTTGCGGTATTACCTTCTTGCTTAATGCTGTAGAATCCGTTTGCATTCAAATCTAAAACGATTCTTGCAGTTCCCTGTTCAAATTGTCCCGTTCTAACTGATTTTAGCAAAGGTGAGCCCACTTCTATTGTCTGATCTAATCCCTCATGTACAGCTCCCTTTATATCCAGAACAATTCTATCCGGTCCTGACAGTCTCATGTCTGTTATGTTAAGACTGCTGCTGCCATTAACTACTACAACATCCTTATTTCCATCCTTGGTTACTGTAACAGGCTTTATTATGTTTGCATACATGACCGATAACGTCTTTTTATCCAAGGACTGAACAAGCTTGCTTGTCCTAGGGTTTGACAGATCAATTACTATTCTTGCTACCTTCTTGGGTTCAATACTGTTTTGAGCTATTCTCACCTTGGATATGCCATCCTTGTTGATATCTTTACTTTGAAAGTTTGTCCTTACTACTGCATTCTGAATATCAATTACGAATCTTTCCGGGTTGTTTAATGTAAAAGTGGTATATTCGATTAAATTATCTGCAATAATTCTTATACTGGGAAACCCAAAGCTGTCGTCATACACTATATCAGTTATGTTAGTAATAACCTCAAGCTTCTCTTCTTTAGGCTTATCTATAACTATGTCCTTTTTAACATTGATCTTTACAATTACTTTACTTTCATCAAAGGTTGCATCACAATTTAATGCATTTTGTACAAATGCAATAGGAACGTACACCCTATCTGCCTGTAAAAACGGGGCTTCATCTAATGTAATCACTTTATTATTTATGTATCCTGTTTTACTATTGATAGTAACTGAAATAACAGTATCAGTCTTAACCAGCTCCATTGTGTTTTTCGTTGAATTCCACTTTACGGTGTATCCTAGGGCTTCTGCCACAGCTTTTGCCGGTACAAAGACTTTTTTAGTCTTTATTACTGGTGCATGGTCGCCTTCTATTTTTTTATCGTTTACAAATATTAATTGAGTATCTCTATCCGGCTTTAGGATACTATCGTTAACTTGGCTTTTAGAGCTTTTTTCGCTTATTATTATAATGTTACTGCTTTTATCATAAGTAATAGTATAATCAAAATTCGACTCTACAAAGGAATACGGTACATATAGCTTACCATTATTCATAATAGATGCATAATCAAGAACTACCTTCTTTTTATTAACGATTGCAGTTTTACTGTCAACAGTTACACTTACCGAACTATTGCTCTTAACAACATCCATTCTATTAAGCTTGGAATACCAGCTGACTTTATACCCAAGATTTTCAGAAACAGCTCTGAAAGGAAGGTATATAATATCATCCTTTACAATGGGGGCATCAGTTGTTATTTTTTTTCCTAAAATCTGCATAGACAATGGAGGCTTGCTGCTATTTGTTTGTGCATTTACTGTACCTAACATGTTTGTAAATATAATGCAAAGCACCGTAATAAATACAATTATTTTTTTCATCTAATTCCTCCTCTGCAAAACAATATATATAATATTTCGACTTATTACTCCAAATACCTTCCGTCTGATATTATCATTTGTTTACAATATATTTCATTATTATTTCATTAATAAAACACTATTCGACATTTTGACTCTAAAATATAAAAAATTGTTCCACCAAGTGGAACAATTTTTTATATTTTAGACATATGCGTTAACTTAAGCTCTAATTTTACAAATCTCTGGCTGTAAATATAATTTTTCTTCAGTTGTTTAAAAAAGCAGCACCTTAAGAATATGAATCAACTAACATTATATGATGCTTATTATATTGAGGTATTTCATATAAATTACTGTGCTGCCTCTCGGGTTAGGCTTCGTGGATGTAAACAACTTCCGAAAAGTTA
>CALGKJ010000061.1 GCA_937930535.1 uncultured Clostridia bacterium | reverse complement strand
TAAAAGAAGCTTTTCAGGAATTTAAATACATCCTATGTTTCGGTAGAACGGGTGATAAATTATGCCATACTGCACTATTGGAGATTTAAATACATCCTATGTTTCGGTAGAACACTATTTGCTCTGCACAATAAAGCCTATAAAACCCTATTTAAATACATCCTATGTTTCGGTAGAACCCATATGCTCTATGGGTAGGCTTTCAAAACAATGTATTTAAATACATCCTATGTTTCGGTAGAACCCTGCAAAATAGCCATTCTTAAAATCTCCAATCCCTCCTCACGCATTGGTATTGCTAGATCCTTATGATACTTTTCCAATCGATTTTAGTTTTTTGCAAAATCCAGAAAAATCGTGTCCTAACCGTTGGTACTCAAGGGCTACGAGAATTGTCTGATAATTTGCGATTGGAAAAATCCTTATTTAATTATACCTAATTAATGGCATATTTACAACTATTAATAAAATAAGATATGAGACTTTATACTTATTCTTTATAAAGCTCATATCTTTTACTTATTTCTAAACTATATATTTGCTCATTTAATGACTTACTATTTCACTTTTTATTTTTATTACTTCTTCTTCCGATAGTCCCGTTATTGCCATTACTACGTGTATATCCAATCCATTATTTATCGCATTTTTTGCCACTTCTATTTTACCTTCTATCTTTCCTTTTTCCTCTCCCAGCTTTATTCCTTCCGCCTTTGCTCCTTCAATCATGCTTTTTTCATCCAGTATCTGCTTCATTCTAAGCTCTGCTAGCCTCACTGTCTCTGGGTCTCTGCTTAGCATATCCAATACTGTTATTGCTTTCTTGATTGCTGGTTCTGCCATTTCTATCTCCTCCAATACTTCTTTTTCTTGTATTGTCAAGAATACTAGCCATCTATCTAACTTTGTTTTAAACTTTGCCTTTAATATTTCTCGTTCTTCTAAGAACTTTGGCAGCTCTACAAAGTGTATTTCCAGCATGTCTGTTAACATTAGCTTTTCTTGGTCTTCGTATAAATAATATGTTGAATGGTGATTTTTACCATATAGAACACATACATAGCAACTGACTACTG
Organism: uncultured Clostridia bacterium; assembly: GCA_937930535.1. Classification (GTDB taxonomy): domain Bacteria; phylum Bacillota; class Clostridia; order Lutisporales; family Lutisporaceae; genus CALGKJ01. The sequence goes on along the minus strand of CALGKJ010000061.1, from coordinate 114,594 downwards.
CAGTTTCTTTAGCGTGTTCTATATATTTGCATTTAATTTTTTAATGTTTTTATAGTTTCTACTGGCAAGCCTGTCAATTCATGTATTTGCTCCAATGATAGATTTAGTAGAAGTGCATTTTTAGCGATAGCTATTTTTTCTTTTAGTATACCTTCTTTCATTCCTTCTTTTATTCCCTCTTTTATTCCCTCTTTTATTCCCTCTTTTATTCCCTCTTTTATTCCCTCTTTCATTCCCTCTTCTCTTGCACATTTTTCTCTTGTTAACTGATCCATAATTTCTGCTTGTCTTGCTTCATATGCCATTCTTGCTTCTTTACTTTTACTTACCCTTTGTAATATTTCATAAGCTGTCTTTATGCTTTCATTTTTCTCTGATAACATTTCCAATCCCTCCTTTGAAGATCCTTATTATATTTTTTCAATCAATTTTAGTTTTTTGCAAAATCCCCAAAAACTGTGTTCTAACCGTTGGTTCGCATGGACTACAAGATTTGTCTGATAATTTGCGATTGGAAAAATTCTTGTTCAATTATACCTAATTAATGGCATATTTACAACTTTTTAATCGCCATGCTTAATATTATTAAAATACCTAAAGCGGTATTGTGTATACCTTATACATGCTTTAGTTAATCTTCACAGCCATAGCTTTCAAGCTCTCTTGCGGTGTTTGGTATCATATAAAATCAGAGTCGCTTGCATAGTCCTTTTTGCCTATGGCTTCTTCGTCAAAGGCATTCTGGTTTAGCAGCTTTATTATGGTTACATAGTCTACTGTATCATCAATAACTTTTTTGATTTCAGCTTTTAGCTTTATAAGGTTGGCAGGCGTAATGGGACCTCTGAATACGGATTTTTGGTGGTGGTGAAAATACTTTTTGCATATCTTGAATACCTTGTGTACTCGTCCTTCTCCAATGTCATAGAATACAAAGGCGTAGTTGTAATTCATTTTGGGGGTCATATTATTTTTGCTCCTTCATATCAAAAGGTTTAAAAGGCTTGCCTTCCATAATATATTTTATCAGCTTGTATCCATCCAACTTTATTGCTGTATTGTAGCTTACCTTTCTTTTAAGCACTGGATGCTCAAATACGCTGTCAAATTTTTCGCCTAGTGCTTCCACAAATATCTTCTTTCCTTCATCATTTAGTATGCAGTAGTTCAGCTTCTTGGAAAAATGCTTGTCCACCTTTATTTTCTTTTTATTTACCGCTTCAAATATTGCCTTATATACTATTGCTGGCTTAAATGCCTCGCTGATGTCAAGGCTTAGCGAAAATCTTCCCTCGCTTGGCTCATGCAGAAAGCTGATGCATTGGTTTAGGTGCGTACTGTATATCTGCGACACTGTTTTTGCGTACAACAGGCTGTTTCCAAAGGATATAAGGGCATTCATGGGATTGTCGGGTGGTCTTCTTACCCTTTTGTTCATTATGAAATCCTCCGGCAGAAAGTGCCTAAAGCTTTCATAAAACCTCTGCCATATAGTCCCTTCAATAAATAGCAGTTGCTTTATATCCAAGTCCTTTTCCAGATATGCAGGTACTTCATTTTTCAGCCAGTCCAGATACGGCTTCAGCTCCTTTTTATCGTGTCTGTAGTAGTGGTACAGCAGTTCATGTATATTGTCTGAGATTGCTTTTACAATTGCTTTTGCTATATACAGTCTTTTTTCCAGATATGTTTGTGCTTGCTTTATGGTGAGATTGCCGCTTACAAGACTTTCCTTGGGATAGAATGTGCCGCTGTAGTAGCCGTAATAGTTGAAAAAATGTATGGTAATACCTGCCTTTGCGGCAAAGTCGAGAAACTTTGTATTTACTGTTATTTCATTAAAGCAGTATATTTCTTTTACAGCTTCTACTGGTATATGCTTGTTTCCCTTTTCGTTAACGAAGGTTATAGAGTTGTCTTTTCTTTTAAGCTCCCCTTGAGAAAATATATATTTTGCGTGTCCCAATGTACTTTAACCTCCTGTCTGTTTTATATAAAGCAGTATTCGTAATAAGCACATTTTTTGCATTTTGGCTGCTTATCAGGGGCGGTAGGAATATCTCCGCATACAAAGGCTGATATTTCTTCCTCTAGCTGTTGTAGTTGTTTTTCCAGCTCCTCCGTAAGCTCTATGTAGTGCAGCTTCTTATCCTGCTTGTTCTTTTCCAGAAACTCTATTTTACCTTTTCTTTCTATTCCTTTGTTTTTAAGCACCTTAAGATAAAATAGCACCTGCCATTTTACCGCCTCAAGGTCTGCATCTGACTTTTTGATTTCAACCAAATATTCATCAGTAAGCTTGTCCAGTTTTACATTATCTATGGATATTTCTGTATTATCCTTACCGCTGCTGTTTAGCTCGTGAAGCACACGCCCGATGCGTACATCCTCACTGTTGTCCTCCATATTAAGCCTGTTGGCAAAGAGCCAGCATTGCCTTTTGCAGTGAAAGTAGTAGTTTATCAATGTACCTGTAAGCTTCATAGTATGTCACATCCTTTTGTATATGTGGATCGGTTGTATCCAATCAATGTATATTAATCCCTATTTATTCATATGGTGTATTTTATCATATTGTTGGATAAAATAAAACTCCCTTTTTTGGGAGTTTTAGGGTACATCCTATGTTTCGGTAGAACTCTTGAAATCTTCAACTTTGTCTCAATCCTTGATTTAATGGAACTGCAAACAAATATTCATCGCCTTACCAACTGTCGCTTTCCGATTCCTCTCTATATTTTTCCCTGTCAAATCTTCCGTCGGTTATATAGTCATAGCCATTTGGTACATAATATATGTTTCCGACAGCTTCGTTATAAATTTGGGGTTTATTTCTTTTTGTGTATACCTCTCCGTTTTCCATTGGTGCGTAGTTATATAAAAAGCAGTTCATTTTCTCATTTATTATGGTCAGCTTTACCATTTTTTCGGCATAGCCCATTTCTCTATCGTATACTAGATTCTTATATTGCTCCCATACTTCATGTCCTCTTATTACTTTTTCATCTTCATCCAGCTTAATATCGCAATCCAGAAACAGCCTGTAGTATTCCTGATCTATCAGCTTCATTCTTTGTTCTATTTTGTTGAAGTCAAGAGCCAGTACTTCTTTGAGCATATCATTTATGTTGCTGGCATTGCATTTTTTCTTTTCCTCTTCTATTCTTGCGAAGCATCTGTTGTAATGGTTCTCAAAGCTTTTATTTTCCAAATAGCTTCTATAGGCTTCATCATATAGATTTTTCTCTAGTCTGTAGTCATTGTGATATATTTTTGCGGCATCGTCCAAATCAAAGAAGTATGCTTTGCAGCCGGTTTTGGCACAAGACCTGTTTATCCTGCCTAAAAACTGCTCCTCGTTGTCCAGCATGGATATGTCCTTAAAGCCTATATCCATATCAATGTCTACTCCGGCTTCTATTATTTGTGTTGCCACCAAAATTATATTCTTGCATATATATTCCTTAGTGTCATATTTGGCATTTAGCTCCTTTAGTATTTTATTCCGCTCCAATATACTGTCATCCCCTGTAAGGATTTTTATATTCATCTGAGGGTGCTTTTCTTTAAGGTTCTTAAAAAATTTGTTTGCTGACCCTTTGCTTATAAATTCTATCAGGTATCTTTTGCTTCCGTTAATCTCAATTATTTCCGATATCTTTTCTAAAAGCGTTTGTACTTCCAGCCTGCCTTCTTTTAGCAGGGAGTAGTCTAGTTGTACTCTATTTTTGAAGAATTCATGTTCATAGTATTTGCTTCTATTTTTTATCAGCTCAACAAATACTTCATGGTCATATTTTATAAGCTTATCCAGCTTGGGCAAAGTTGCAGACATTATTATCAGCTTTATATTCAAAAGCTTGCTGTATCTTTCAAGAAACATGACTATTTCCATCCAGATATGGTTTTTGTAGCTTTGTATTTCATCCATAATCACTACGCTGTTGCATAGGTGCAATAGTGGAAAGGAGGCTTCTCTATCTGTTCCGAACAGGTATTTAAAAAAGTTTACATGTGTTGTCAGTACTATGGGGTAATGAAGAAACTGTCTATCGATCAGGTATTTCTGATATATATTTTTATCCGCTTCGTCTTCGTCCTCTTGCATTATGGGTGTTATGGAGTTTATTACTGCGGTTTTTGCATTACTGCCTGCAAATATCGTGTCCAAGGACTTTTTTGTCTGCTCTACCAGTGTATTAAAGGGGAATATGTAGAATATCTTATTGTATTCTGTATTATTTTTGATTGTGTTTAGTGCTATATTTATGGAGCTGTTTGTTTTGCCGCTTCCTGTAGGTGCTTCCAGATAAAACAGATTGCTTTTCATATTTTCCAGTAAATTATTTTCTGCTTCTATGAAAAGCTCTGTTCTCAAGGCGTTTATGGAGTTATCTTTGCACTGCGCCGGACTGGTTTTATATTTTTCTATGGATTTGTATATGTCTGTGCTTTTGTAGGCATCAACCAAACTGTCTATGTCTTGTATTATTCCGTAGTTTACAGTATAGCTGGTGCTGTAGCTGTAGGTGGCGTAAAAGTCACAGCCAGTTATGAGTGCGTATAGCAGCTTATTTAGTATATACCAGTTAAGCTCGCCATCCTTTAAAAAGCCGGGCATAAGCTGATCCCGATTTGCAAATGCGTCTTCCTTAAAGGTTCTATTTAGTATGCTCTTGTCTTTATAGTAGTGCAGATATTGGGGATACTGCTGTACTTCATTTTGCTGCAAATTGTTCAGTTTGTTTAAAAACTCCGTCATATCACCAAGCTGGGAGTGATGCTTGGATATTATATAGGCAAAGGTGTATATTGTATAATGTATAAAACGCTTTATGGTGCTGTTTTTTATGTTTTCCAAGGGTTTGCGGTATATGTCTATATATATCAGGGCTGATAACAGGGAGTGATCTGAGTTGTTTATGTTCGTGTCTTCAAAGGTATCTATATTAGTGTTTCCCAGCTTTCTTTGAAAGGCAGGATTTATTTTGCCTATGTCGTGGAGGTATATGGCGTTTATATACAGCTCTTTTATAAGGTCAGTGTATTCTTTTTCAATGGGTTTGCCTTTTATGCATATATTTTCTATTATGCTATTTAGTATTTTGTCCAGCCCTTTTTTATCCATCAAGTCAAACAAATAATATATTGTTTTGTCCAAATGCTCTAATAGGGTTTCATTTTGGGCTTTATCCTTTGTATGTGCATATATGTTTTGGTATTTATCTATATTGCTTTTTATATCCCACAGCTTTACATGCTTCATTATATATCCTCTCTTTTTAACCGCTTTGCAGATATAGCAAAGGCACAGCTATTTGTTGTATCCTGTGCCTTTGTGTGTTTGTTTAAAAGAATGATAGTACTAAATCCTCATAGCAGAATATGTCTTCTGCTTGGTCAAGGTCTTCTATCTCTATGTTTGTAAAGCATATTTCTTCATATTCATAGAAGCTGTAATCCTTGTTTAGTGTTATTGGTGTTACCTCTCTGTACATATATTCGGCATTGCCATCCCATGAAAGCTCTTGCACCTTTTGGTTTTTTAGAATAAACAAAGAATTAATATAGTTTTGCTGTTCTACTGTCTTTAGCTCCACAAATCGCCCTTTGCTTATGGTTGCCGGATGGTCGTTTTTGCCTAGATATGGTATGTATTCACATTTACTGTTGATTATATAGTCACAGAGTTTTTTGAACAGTGTGTCTTCTATATTGTTATCATCTAATATGAATATTTGCCATCTGGGTTCTTCCAGCCACTGCTCTTTTACTATTAGATTGCCACCCTCCTCTTGACTTGCATAGCCGACACTGTTGTTGAATACTTGCAGCTTTTTGCTGAAATATCCCTTTTTCTCTATGGGCAGTGGTACTATGGCAGTCTTAAGTTCTCTGAGCTTTTCATAAAATTCGGGATATTGCTTGTCTCCCTGCCGAATATGACCGCCTAGTCCCAGTACTGCCCCAAGCAAACCCATCAAAGCTATTTTGTGTATATGCCCATATGTAAAATATGCAAAGCTGTTGACTTCAGGCTTTTTAAAAAAGGCTGTTTTTCCAGATAGTTCAAAGGTCAAAGCTTTCATGCTACATCACTTCTCTCGTGAAAATATTTCTTTTTTCCACATTTAGATTTGTTTTTATATCTTGAGTGGTGTATGGGTTATAGTATATTTCTATTTTTTCTATATCATTGGTGAAGCTGCTTATAAAGTTTAGTGCCTCCAGATTTATTATATTTTTTTCTGCTTTTTCAAATTTTACGTATTGTGCAAGGTCTGGCAGATACAGCTTTGACTCTGGCTTGCATTCGATAAATATTGCAAATTCGTTTTCACAGCCCAGCTTGCTGTTGGTATTAAAGGCTGTAGCTGATATTAAGGCGGCTTCCTTGAATTTGTCATAGGCTTCCTTTGTGTAGCCTTCAAAGTTGTCCAGCATTTTTGTGTAGTCGTTATAGTTTTCTGGATTTACTGCAAAGTGATAAAAATAGTGTGCTTCGTCGGACATTATCTTTGAACCCAAGCTTGATGCGTCTGCTTCGTCTTTATTGGAGTTGCGGAAGGGGGATAGTATGTCCTGTATCTCTATATTGCTTTGGCTGTACTTGTTAAAGCCTTGTCCTATCTGTACCGCTCCCATTATGCTGATGTTATTATCTTTGCCAGCAAAGGTTGCTCCAAAGTTCATTACATCTATTGCACTAAATAGATTGCTTAGTATTTGCTTTGAAGATATTTTTCCATCCAGCTTGGCTGGTGCAAATATTTCTTCGTATCTTTCCTGTAGGTTCTTTGGTTGCAGCTTGTCCTTTTCTTCACCCTTTCCTTTTGGGTCTATCTTATAGGATTTTATATATAATACTTTTTCCCCTTGATTCTGCCACATTCTTTTCATGGGGTATTTTAGTGCCTTGTCACTGCCGAATATATCTCCGCTGCTGGTGGTTTTGGGTCTGCCTGTAAAGTCCGCATTCCAATTTGCCATTATGCTTTTTATGCCTATTATTCCGTATACTCTGTTAGTCATTTTCATTTGATGCTACCTCCTCTTGTTGTTTCTGGTCTGTTATTGTTACCTTTTTATTCTCGTTTTCTTTATAGAATATATTGCTGGACAGCAAGCCTGCATAAAACATATCCTGATTTTTTTCGTAGGCTTCTTCGGTTTCATAGCCTTGAATCATGGCAAATGCGTTTTTGAATCTATAATTTTCTGCGCTTAGTGCGTGTTTATATACGTCTGCCATTTGCCTAAGCTTATGCTTTAGTCTTGTACTGTCCTTAATCTTCATAAATGGCTCAAACATATCCAGATTCTTTCTTTTTGCTTCACTTTGCATCATTATATAGTATGCAAGCTGACCTGCCGTAAAATAAAACTCTGCATCATTTTGACAGCTTACATACTCTTTCTTCAACGATATTTTTTCATCAACAGTTTTTATCAGCTCTGTTATTTTATCAGCCATTTGCTCCCCTCCTAGTGAAAAATAGTTAAGATACGCTATTCTTAAATTAAAGGCATGTGCCGCTCGGTATAATCCTTCACCGCTTCTTATATGCTCCTTTACAAGCTCCATGCTGATTTTATCAATCATTCCTCTCAGGTCGTTGTCTATGCCCTTTCTAAAAAAGCTGTGAAATGCCTTTCTGCTGATTATAAAAAGGTTCAGCATATTCTTTGAAAACTCTTTCTGATTTATTTTAGGCTCTGTAAAATAGTTTTTCATTAATCTTTTGTTGAAAAAGGTGTAATCCGTCTCTGTTTCCAGTTTATGCAATGTACTGATGTGCTTATCTGCTATCCTTAGCCATTGGTCATTTTCCTTTGTTTCTATTCCCAGTATATTTTTATAGTTAAAGGTAATATCCTGTTTGTAGCAGGGAAGACTTTCATAGTCTTCTATAGCCACCTCTTTGCCTTTGGTTATATATAGATAGTAACAGGCTCTTTCATAGTTACGTTGCCATGCGTCCTCTACCGCCCCTTTAAAGTCATAATCCTCAGGTATCAGTATTTCTCTGTATTGTACCTTGTCAAATTGAAAGCTTAACCAGTCGAAAAACTTCTTTATTATGATTGCAGCTTCTATTGTTACCCTGTAGGGTGCTTTGAATTTGCTGGCTTTCAGCTCCATATAGGGCTTTTTGTCATTGGTTCCCATGTTAGAGTTTGACAGTCCCATAACCTTTTCTTTTGAAATTATATTAAAGTCGTTTTTGTTGTAAATCTTGGGAATCAGATATTTCATACTTTCCTGCTTATATACCGAAATATCCTCCTCAAAGAATATTGATACATAGCCTTTAAAATCTTCCTGAGAGATATATTCTGCCAGTTGTTCTATGTTATTTATCAGGTATTCTCTGTTTTTTTCCAGTTGCTCAAGGTCTGTATCCAAAGGCATGTATTTTAGCAGCAGCTTTGAGCTTTTATCTGAAAGCTTCTTTTTCGGCTCTTTTAATATGTTAAAATAGTCATTTACTCTGTCAGTGTATTCTTCTTTGCTTATTGGGTTTTCGCCTATTATTGGGAATATATCCTTTTTGATAAAAAGTGTAAGATAGTTATTGCTGTGTATCTTCTTTTTTGTGTCTACAGGTTTGTTCATGTCTATTAGTACACTATAGTAGTCTCTATTTTGAAACCATTTGTATAAATCTATGTCTGCGGGGGGGGTTTTGTCTATTAGCAGCTTGTCTTTGCTTTTATCCTTATTAATCCGTATGTATAGTCCGTTTTTAGGCTTGTATGAGCTTAGTATTAGCTCATCTCCATGTTCCTCATATGCTTTTTTAAAAAGTGTAATAAGATCATTTATCAAATATATTCACCTCCTATTTTGCCGAACAGAATCCTAAGCCAGCACTGGAGTTTTTTTCTAATAGTCCTACTGCAAGAGCCATAAAGGCAAGCTTTTGAGATGCCGGATCTTCGCTTACGTGTATTCTAAGCTTGTTGCCTATAAGGCTTGTGTTTTTGTATTTAAAGCATATGGGTTTGTGGTTCAATATTTCCAGATGCTTTATAAAGCATTGCTCCGGCTTTAGCTCTTCACCATAAAAGGCTTTGTATTTCTTTTCAAGGTTTGATTGAATCCTATCCTGTAGCTGCATAAAGCTGTCTCCTGAAACCCAATGCTTGTTGTCTATTGTTGCCAGAGCAGGGGTTAGGGTTTCGAGGGTTGTAATATGCTTTTGTGTGTACTGCTTCTTTTCTATTGCAAGGACTTTAAAATTTGTATTATTGGTATTGGGAAGCTGCTTGTACATTTTATCTGCAAAGCTGTTTTCAAGGGTTCTTATTTTAAACAGATATACTTTATCCGCTTTATATTGCTTGTCTTTTTCTATTGGATAGAGATTTCCATAGCAATAGTGCTTATAGCCTGATTGTACGTGCATTTGCGCGGTCTCCCGATCCAAGTGCATAGCTCCATTTATTAGCTGTGACAGCTTTTCGTTTATTTGTGTAAAATGCAGGTTGCTTTGTATAAGGGTAGTTATGGTTAATTCGTATAGCTGCATGTTTGCACCTCCTTTGTTGTTGGATTGGTGATAAATCACTTAATTAACTGTTAACTATTTACAATTGATTTATTTTAGGTATAATATATGTAGGTAACCATAATGCATATGGTTATTATTGATTCATTTTCATTTTATAATCACTCTGTTGCCGCAGAGTGATTAGTTTTATATATGGTTTTTAAGTTGTAATATTAGCATGCCGAACATTATCATAAGTGTTAATGCTTCATATATACTAATAGCTCCCACCCCCAATACACAGCGTAATATATTAAGCACTACGATTACCTAATTATACCTATATTGTAAATAATACCATATGGCAGTAATTTTTTCAATCCATTTCTATAAATAATTTCCATTATAAATGAAATAGATGTTAACAACATAATTAATGACAATACATCCATATTTATGTATAATATATTTATACCCATACACTTATGTATTTAAATTTTATGATGGATATTATATATCCAAAATATTCTACCAACACATGTGATGTATTAGTTTAGTGCTCAATATGTATATCTTCATACTCAAAGGCGATATATGCACAACTTTCATAAAAATAAAGCTCATGGAATACAATAATAGTTTTCCATGAGCTTTATTTTTATGAAATACATCCTATGTTTCGGTAGAACCCCTGTAAAATAGTCATTCTTAAAATCTCATGTTCCTCCTTATATATTGGTATTGCTTGATCCTTATGATATTTTTCCAATCGATTTTAGTTTTTTGCAAAATTCACAAAAACTGTGTCCTAACCGTTGGTACTCAAGGGCTACGAGAATTGTCTGATAATTTGCGATTGGAAAAATCCTTATTTAATTATACCTAATTAATGACATATTTACAACTATTAATAAAATAAGATATGAGACTTTATTCTTATTTTTTATAAAGACTCATATCTTTTACTTATTTCTAAACTAAATATTTTGCTGATTTAATGACTTACTATTTCATTTTTTTATTTTTATTACTTCTTCTTCTGATAGTCCAGTTATTGCCATTACCATGTGTATAGCCAACACTGTTATCCCTTTCTTGATTGCTGGTTCTGCCATTTCTATCTCCTCCAATGCTTCTTTTTCTTGTATTGTCAAGAATGCTAGCCATCTATCTAACTTTGCCTTTAGAAATTGTCATATCCCCCGAAGTACTAAAATATAGTATCATATTTCTGTATATTTGGTCTATCCATAAAAAAACCCTCCTAGTAATATAATTTCTTATATTACTAAAGAGGGGTCAGCAATGCAAATAACTAGACAACTCCTATGTATTTTATGAATTATAGTTTTAATTGACATTGGTATTATTACTTATGATTTTATGTACTATATCCATAAGCAGATAGTTTATATCTGTAGCTGTAAGCTTTGCACATAGATAATTGTACATGGGTATAGTATCTGGTGTCTGTCCAATCATTCTCCATATCATGCCTGCATCCATCTGATTTGTTTGAAGCCTTTGATAGAGTCCAGGCTCTCTGCTGGCTAATACAGCAATGGTATGGCATAGTTTTTCGTTTAATTGTTCAAATGTATTATCAATGCTTTCTATTTTAGCATATATTTCCTTTGAAACCCGCTCCAAGGATTGAGCAGCAAAAACCTTTAAATATTTTCTGACACTCTTTCCTTCTTGTACATGATTTGGCATATTCCCATCCAGAACAGAAATCAAAGAGCTTTTTTCGGATTGCAGCAGAATACTAATAGGGGATCGCAAAGGGGCTAAGTCCTTTTCGGCTTCCTCCAGCCATTTAAAATACTCGTCTACAAATCGATGGTTTTCAGTACGATAGATATCGCTGACTTGGGCAAGCTTGAATGCCTGTGCCATGAGCTTTTCTCGCAGAATGCTTTGCATATTCAGACCTCCTCTATTACTCTGCCTGTAGGGTGCGTACTACTCCACCGGATTCACTGGCACGTGTAGCCCATTCTAACCCTTCTTCTTTCAGGGTAATTTTGAGGCGTACTACATTGGCATTTGATGCCTGTTCCTTAACATCTGCTGTTTTTATATTTGTCATAATATTGGAAGCTAGCGGCTCTTTGACAATGCCTGCGACTTGAACGTTTTCTCTAAGGATATTTGCTATGCTTTCCCGCTCCGTATCGCTTAATGTTGTTTTTGTTCTGCTTAGTGTATCTGCAAAGGCATTTTGTACACTTCGTGCAACGGCTTCCTTTGTTACTGGTGTATCAGTCTGGTTTAGCACCTCAAGTTTTTTTGTCACCTCTGCGGTAAATGTATCATAAAAATATGGCTTGGCTTTAAAATTTCTTTTGGACATTAATAATTTCAATTGTTTTTCTAGTTCCGTTGCAGCGGTCTTTGGCTCTTCCATTTTTCCAGTGTCACCCTCTACGTAGTTTTCAATAAGCAGAGGTAAATCAATGGTCAGCTCGGGGATGCGTACACGAGGAACTGTCAAACCTTCCAGCAGCGGATTGTCTCTATAGTATTCTGCCAGTGCTGCGGTTTGCTCGTCAGCCATACGACGTGCTCGTATTAGTCCGGTCATTAGTGATCCTAAAATGCTACCTAAATCTATCATTGTTACTCCTCCATATCAGCTACATATATTTTGATGCAGCAGGCAAAGAAAGCCTCTGCCGCCTTTACCTGCATGCTTGGTTTTTATTACTTGCTTGGTGTTGTAGTTGTGGCTGCTTTTGCGTCGCCTGCTACTTTTACTTCCTGAATATTGTTTTCAAGAACACTTAAAAGCTTTTCAAGTCCTGCTGGAAGCTCGTCCTGTACAGCACGTACATGAATATTTAGACTGTATGTTCTCTCTATTTTTTCAGTTGAAGATGAAGACTTCTTGTTGCTGTAGCTGCATTTCAACTCTGCTGATACTGGGCCCCAGCCGCCTTTTACGCCCAATGATACACCTAATTCTGAGGATGATGCTGTTGTTGATTCTGTAACAGAATTGATCTTTGCATTAAAGTCGATTGTAACTTCCTCTACTCTTATGTAAGGTATTGGAAGCATAGTAAGAATCGGAACTGTCAGCTTATGAGGTACATTTGTTACAACTATTTCTTGTTTTTCATTCTTGTACTCAACAGGCTTGTCATAGGTAAAGGAAACCATAGTCGGCTTACCTGGATCCTCTTTGGCATCTGGTGCATTGAAACCAACGCTTTTGATAAAATCAACGGATGTCTGCGCAGATTGAGCCTGAGCTTTAATTACCGCATTTAGGGGGCCTCCAATCATTGATTGGAAATCAATGGATGATAATTCTTGACCAATAGACATTGTATATTACCTCCTTATTATTTAATTGAGACTTCGTCAACTTGGATGAAATCTCAAAAGTAAATTGCGTTTCATCAAAATTCCATGTGGAGTTTATCATATAGGCTATATTATAGGGAAGCAACCATAAAACTTAACTTATTCATAAGCTAGTTATTGCTTCCCTTCTAGGTTTTAAGCTAAAACCCTATAGCTTTAATTACATGGGACTATAAGTTTGCTAAAACAATTGATAGTATTTTCAATCTGACTCAATCCAATTTTTGTGCATTTCAGAGCATCGCGAATACAACATAAGCCTTACATTTACGTTTTATAGTAATATATATTATGCATAATAATAGTGCCTTATTTTAATAATATAATTCATATAATCATTATGTCAATAGATTTAATGTCTGATTACCTTGTAAAATTTTTAAAAACTGTCTTACCCCTGTTAATATCATAAATCAGGAGTACTGCATTAATACTCTCTTGCTGTAAAAGCTATATTTTGCGGTTAAGAAAGTAACCAGTGCTGTATTATATAAGTTTAAAACACAAGTATATTTATAAATGGTATCCCAATTATGCTATAATTTCTCTAAAGACTATTTGATATTGTTTATTGTATTCAAGCAAAATTATTGATTTATGAGGGGTGAGGATATGAAGGTTATACCTAATTGTATATCCTTTAGCAGAATAGTATTTTCTTTGATGTTGATTTTTGTTAAGCCGTTAAGTGAAGGCTTTTATGTATTGTATATAGCTTGCGGTATAAGTGATATTCTGGATGGCTTTATTGCCAGAAGGTTCGGCGCAGCCAGCAGGCTTGGTGAAAAGCTTGATTCGATAGCTGATATGATAATGACAGGTGTATTGATAGCTGTACTTTATCCGACATTAAAGCCTACAGCAGAAATAGTTCTATGGATTGCCTTAATCGCCATTGTCCGGCTGGCATCAATGGTTACAGCCTTGATAAAGTATAAAGCCTATGCAGTACTGCATACTTATGGTAATAAAGCTGCTGGTATAGCTTTGTTTATGCTCCCGCTGCTGCTTCCTTACATTAGTAAAGCTGTATTGCTTTATATAGTTTGTACTATTGCAAGCATCTCCGCAGCGGAGGAGCTTGTGATTCAACTGACATCAAAAGAGCTGCAAGTAAATAGGCAGAGTATTTTTGTAAAGTAAATATTCTGCTTAAATGCCGTATTCTTCAGAAATGCCGATTAATAGCTACTCGTCTTCCAGAAAAATAATCTATCAAAACAGACAAAAGCCAACAAAACACTAGGTACAAAGACAAAAAACTTAAGGCTAAGGATATTAAATTATTGGCAGGCGGCAGAAAAGAAGTTAACTAGATATATATGCCCTCAAACAAAAACAATGCACCTTCCTTTCTAATCAGAAGGTGCATTGCCGTTGTGGTTAATAGTTATCATTTTGTTTTTATAAAATTACTTTCTTCCCCTTCTTGTTGTTCCTCATAATCCATTGGCAGCTCGATATCAGAATTTACTCTTTTCATATTTACCTCCTTTTTAGTAAATAATTTAGAATTACTAATCAACAATATTAGTATATGTAGCAAACCATTGTTCAATACCATTTGTTTTGGTAAAAATAGATATAAACAAACTATTTTTAATTGCCTTTTATTATAAGTCAAACTTTAAATGCATTGTAGTAACTTTACGTTACAATTTTATTTTAATATATAATGTGCAATAAATCAAGAAATACATTTAATTATTTGCAGTCAGTCATTATGATTTCTTATCCATATGGATTTAAATCAAACAAATCATGGTGATTATATGTTACTTTTATGCAATAAAAAATAGAAGATCTTTAAATCTCCTATTTATAGCATTAAAATAAATTTTATTCATTTATATAGAAGCAGCCATAAAACTTTAAGCATCCAGAGAATTTTTTATTGCTAATATTTCATCCAGCTTATCAAAGAAAATATCTACTAGCTCAGGATCAAAATGGCGGCCGCTTTGTTCCTTTAAGTATACCAGTATGTCCTCAATAGGCCAGGCTTGTTTATATACTCTTTCGCTTCCCAATGCATCAAAAACATCGGCAAGTGCCGCAATCCTTCCATATATATGTATCTTATCGCCAGCGAGTCCGCTAGGGTAGCCTGTCCCATCATATTTTTCATGATGCTGCAGTGCTATTATTACTGCCGCTTTCATAATATCTCTCTGTGAGTTCTTAAGCAGCTCATATCCAACAGTGGTATGGGTCTTAATGACTTCAAACTCCTCTGTAGTCAGCTTTCCCGGTTTCATCAATATACTGTCGGGAACAGCAAGCTTACCTATATCATGCATAGGTGCTGCAAGCTTCAATATTTCTGCTTGACTTTCTCCCAGTCCGTAGGCAAGTGCCAACACCTTACAATACTCAGCAACCTTTCTTACATGATTGCCAGTTTCTTTTGATCTAGCTTCTACAATCTCACCTAAAGTAAAGATTATTTCCTTTTGAGTATCTATTATTTCTTTATTAAGATATAGGTTGTCAAAGGCAATAGAGACATTTACGCTGAAAATTTCCACAAGGTCTATATCCAGCTTGCTTAGCTCATTTATGCCCGACATATAAATAAGGTTCTCAACTCCGTTTTTACTTTGAAAGTATACGATAAATTTATCATTGGAGAAAACGTTACGCTTCTCAGTATACGCTGTTTCTATTAAATTAAGCATTTCATCCTGCACTATGGCCTTTATATTCTTGTCCACATATTTATTATAATCACCTGTTGCGGCTACTATATAGAATCCATTTTCAGAATCCTTTGTGGCTGCAAACCCCGAGGTTCTGCAATACAAAGAATTTTTATTGATTCCAAGCAGTGCAACGATTTGTGTTAGTACTCCAATTGCAAATTCCTTCATGGATTGAAGCTCAAATATATTTGCGGATGCTTCTATTATCTTTTCCAGCCCCTTCTTGCTGTGCTCAATAGTCATTATATCTCTGTAGGATCTTAAGGCTGAAATTATTGTAGTATAAAGCTTTTGTACAGTCAGTTCTGTTTTTTCCTTGTAATCATTTATATCATATTCAATTATTATTTTTTCTTCCGGCGCTTCACCGGGCTGCCCTGTTCTTAAAATGATCCTGACCATATTATTTTTCAATATATCCCTGATATGCTGCACAACTCTAAGTCCCGAGTCATCCTCCTCCATTACTACGTCCAGAAGAATAATGGCAGTATCAGTGTGCAGCTTCATTAAATCAATAGCTTCAACACCTGAGTATGCGCTTATTATTTCGACGCCCTTTTTTTCAAATACAAATTCACTTAAAACCATTTTAGTTACATTATGTACCTCAATATCATCATCTACAATGAGTATCTTCCATTTATCAGCATTATATGTATCACTCGGCAAATCTTCGCTTACAAAGGAAAGCGAATCATTATTGGCTTGCATATACTCCCCTCCTGTTATATTATCTATAAAGTAAGTACACTTACCCAAGTGTATAAATATTCTGATAACATTTTAACACAATACAGCAATTCAAACAAGTAAATAAAATGAATACATTACATTTAAAACGTATATTTCTAAATTGATTTTGTCGAATTTTAATGTTATGATAATAATTGTAATAATAATTTAGCATATTCATGGAGGTCTCCCTAATGGAAGAGTCTTTATTTGATAAGCAGAATATTCGTATTATGGTTCTAACCTTGGCACTGGTAATTGTACCGCTTATAATTATCAGCATTATTACCACGCTAAAACTCGAGGAGTCTATAGAGAGGCAAAATCTGCTGACTATGAAAAATAGTATAAACGAACGTGTTATTATTATGAAAAACTCCCTTGAGTTTGCCAGCCGTGAGTGTTACGAAATAGCACACAATCCCCTTGCATTGGAGCTGATAAGCATGTCCAACAAATCCGGCTCCGGCATCACTACAAGTCAGGGTATGAATCTAAGCACGCAGATGCTGGAGAAATCTCTGAGCAGTTACATCAGCAGAATTATAAAAGATAGTGATTTATATGAAAATATCTTTTTTCTTAATAAAAACGGAGAGCTTGTTATTGATGCTGCCAACGGCACTTATAAGGATTTTGATTTTAAAGAGCTTAAATTCTATAGCGTTGCACTAAGCGGCAAATCTCATATACAGGATGTTATAGAATCACCCTACAGTCAAAAGCCTATAATGATTATAAGCAATCCAGTTTTCGATATGGACAATCAGATTATTGGGATAGCAGGCACAGTAATAGATTTTGAAAGGCTTACAGATAAGGTGGTAAGGGAAAGCGACTCATCATATCTTAGTTATGGAATCGTAAATAGTAAAGGCTTAGTAATCGCACACTCCAATAAAAACAATCTCTACAAAAGAGATTTGACAAAAGAGAACGAAAGTCTCAAAAGAATGTTTAATAAAATGCAGCTTTATAAACCAGGGGCAGGCTACTACGAGTTTAATAATATAAAAAAAGTAATGGTATTCACGTGTTTCATTGAACAAAACTGGCATGTATTTTGTTCTGTAAATATAGATGTATATATGCTTCCCATTAATGATTTAAAGAGAATGATTCTTTTTGTAGTTATGTCCTGCACATTAATTGCATGTATGATAATATTGCGTACCTCCCAGTTAAAAGTGACCAACAGGCAGCTTGAATCTACATTAAAGGAGCTTAAGGAAACCCAGTCTCAGTTGATCATTTCTGAGAAAATGGCGGCTCTAGGAGGGCTAGTAGCAGGTATTGCTCATGAAATCAATACACCCGTAGGCGTCGGCGTGACAGCAGTATCCCATTTGAAAAAGAAAACAGAACAGATACGCGAACTGTATAAAAATAATCAGATGAAAAGATCTGACCTAGAGATGCTGTTAAATACTAATAAAGAGTCAGTAGATATGATTTATGCCAACTTAATGAGAGCTTCCAGCCTTATACAAAGCTTTAAAAGAATAGCGGTGGATCAATCCAGCGAGGAAAAAAGAGAGTTTAATCTAAAGGATTATATTAACGAAATTATACTAAGTCTTAAGCCGGTTCTTAAAAAGACTGCCCATAATATAAAGGTGGAATGTGACAATAACTTAATAATAAATGGTTATCCGGGAGCTTTTTCCCAAATAATAAACAACTTTGTTTTAAATTCTTTGAAGCACGGATATGACCACTCGGAAGCAACAGCTAATATCAATATCACTGTTACTACCTACAGCAACATGATTATGCTGAAGTATGCTGATGATGGGAAAGGTATGGAGGCAAATATATTGGAAAAGATATTCGACCCATTCTTTACTACAAAGCGCGGAAGCGGGGGAACGGGTATGGGGCTTAATGTGGTGTATAATATTGTTACCAAAGAATTAGACGGTACTATTAAGTGCAAGAGCGAGCTTGGTAAGGGGACAGAGTTTATTGTCATATTCCCCAAAGAAAATAAAGCTAAAAGCTAATCAAAAAACAGATGTCAAACTATGGCATCTGTTTTTTAATTAAGTATGTTCATACATAAGACTATTCACTTTTTAAAAGCCTGAATGCCTTGTCATAATATTCCTGACCCCTGCTTACATTTCCAAGCTTTATGTATACTTTTCCCATAAGCTGATACAGCTCTGGAAGGCGTATAGAAAATTGAATTTCATTAGATAATTGTTCACATTCAATAAGGTTCTTCAATGCCTCATCAAGCTTATCCATATTAAGATATAAGCTGCCCAAGTTTAAGTATACGGAGGTTTGAGCTATAAGATCGCCTTGCTTTTCAGCTCTTTTCATGGCATCCCGTATCATAAGCTCAGCCTCGTTATATATACCCTCTCTGTTCATAAGCTTACCCTTGGATAGTATAAGGTATGTTTCAAGCTCAGCCTTCGCTTTGCTGTCCGCAATCAAGGGTATAGTATCTTCAAGCTTTAAAAGGTATTCCTTGAACTTGTCCAAATCATCCTTTTCATAGTAGGCATTGGAGTATTTTAAGTATATTTCACCCAGCTTTGTATAGTCCTCAAAATATTTGTACAATGACAGCACATCATTATTCAGATATGACAAAGATTTATTGGCATCTCTTTCATATATTACAGAGATCTGCGCCAAGCCTGCAAAGGCGGATAGTACAGTAGAGGTTATTATTTTATATTTTTTAGAAATTTCAATTACCTTCTTAAAGTAGTCCTTACCAAGCTGCGTCTTGCCTAGCTGGCTGTACAAAATAGCGATGTCGTTGTACAGCTCCAGCCTAGTTATTATATCTATTTCCAAGGTATTTTGGTTTATCAGCTTTTCTACTTTCAAAAATATATCAAGGCTGTCTTGTCTTTTATTGAGGTAGTAGTATGCCTCACCCAGCTCAAGGTGAAGCTTCGCCGCATATACACTGTCTGCATTTTTCAAAAGCTCAGCGCATTGACCATAGTATTCAACACAGGCATCGTAATCCTCAAGCCTTATACATAAATCAGTAATATAGTAGTATATTCTTATAAGCTGTTCTGCATCTATATATTCCTTGTATGCCAAAATCTCATTCAGCTTACAAAGACTTTCTTTATACTTTCTAAGCTCAAAAAGCTTTTGCGCCTCCAATAGCATTCCAGGGTCATATATTTGATCATCTTTATCGCTTATAAAGTGTGATATAGGCATATTCAGACGTGACACAATAGCCTCCAGTGCTTTCATAGAGGGATTTACAAAGCCTCTTTCTATCTTGCTGATATAGCTTTTGGTAAATATATCACCAGCTAAATCCTCCTGACTGAGATTCAACCTTTTTCTTGCCTCTTTTATTTTCTGCCCAAGTATTTTCCGCTCCACGCTATCACTCCTCGCTATTAGTGTACACCACATCAACATTGCAGTCAACTTGTTATCAACTTGCCAAAAATTATAAACTTTTTTCCAAAATAAGCATTGACAAAAGTTGAATTATAGTTTACTATATAATTGCAGAGAGAAAAAAACATGATTAAAGTTGAATTTAAAGAAACTAAATAAATTGCAAAGTGTGATATAAGTGGGGTGTTTTAAAATGATGGAACTTCAAATTCATATAGCTTTATTAGATAAGAAAAACGATAAGGGCTTGGAAGAGTATAAGAAAATCGAATTAAGGAGGGCATAGTGATGCTGTATATTATCGAAACAATATTACCTAAAAATAAAAATACCGATAACGGTCTTGAAGAATATAAGAAACTCGAATTCAACTTTAGACTCTGGTAAAAACAAACCGCCGGCGGCAGATTGATATCTCCCTTCGGCGGTTTTATTATTCTAATATTTCCTCTATGACTCTGCCGTCTGCACCTTTCAGGTTTTGCCTCATCAGTCTTGCTATGGTAGGTCCCTCATCTATCAGCTTCATATTATCTACTACAACATTCCTTTTGATTCCTTTTCCTGCTGCCATAAATATAGTTGTATAGTCCTTTTTATATGGGTTATATCCGTGAGTATTTATGGTAACATGGGGTATTTTCCCGGCTTCTCCAGCTTGTATCTTTCTTATTATATCTCCTTCTATACCATCCAGAAAATAATATCCCTCGCTTGCCTCAAGCATAAAGCTGCAAGTAGGATCTGCTCCAAGCTTTTCCGCTTCTATACTTGTATAGACTGCATCCATACACTTATATTTATCGTTAAAATCATTCAAAAGCCTATGAATTTCCTGTGCCAATTCTAAATCCTTCTTGTTTTTTAGATATACATATGCCGAACCATCACAATTTTTTGCTATGGCTCTATAGCTTTTTATGTTGCCTTTTTTATCTTCTTCTATATAGCCTTTTTGTTTAAGCAGCACATTAAGGTTAATGATTTTATTTTCATCTAAGCTGCTGTGATCACCTAGTATTATTATGGCACTGTTTTCATATATGCCTGCGTCCTTTATTGCGTTTATTATTTCACCCAATCTTTCATCATGGCGTTTTAGTGCAAGCTGTGCTTCCTTAGAATCAAAACCATAGTGGTGTCTCATGGCATCAAGGTCTGTATAGTGTGTTAGTGTAAGATTCGGTTTCTTGGTTTTTATTGTGTATAAAAGTGACTGATGTACAAAGTTGTCTAAATGGGGCTGTGATTTTCCTTTTCGCAAGTGTCCGAATCTCTTGTTCAACTCAATCTGATATATAGGACTGCCATTTAAGAGAGAAACCATTACTTGGTTTTGCCAAGGTCTATTGGCAAATATCTCGGGAAGGTTATAATGAATCTTTGATTTTCCTGTAACGGGCCAAAGCAGGGCGGCAACCTTCATGCCTGCTTTTACTGCTATGTCGTATATGGTGTCTCCCTTGATTTGTTTTCTCAGCCAGTACCAGTCAGGAGATTCCCTATAAGGCTGTAATAGTGTGTTGTTAATAATACCGTGATTTTTAGGATATCTGCCTGTAACTATGGTAGTATGTGCTGGATATGTAAGGCTGGGATATATGCTGTAAACCTTTTTACAGTAGGATGCAGTTTCAAGAAAGCTCCCAAAGTGCGGCATGGTGGATATAGTATCAAAATCCTTTGTGGATAGTCCATCATATGAAATAACGAATATATGATTAGCTGTTTTGTTCATTGTTAAAACCCCTTTTAAATCCAGCAATTTATAAGGCTGCTGTAAAGCTTATGTTAGCTTTGCAGCAGCCTTCGGCTTATTATTATATATTAATTCATTTCCTTTATTACTTCAATAAGCTCACCGGAGATTTCACCTATATTGCTTACAGATGCTGCAACCTCCTGCATTGATGAAAGCTGTGTTTGTGATGCTGATGCTATTCCTTTCAGTTCGCTTAAGTTTTTATCATTTATTACCTTGATATCGTCTACCAGCCTTACCAGCTTGCTTCCGCCCTCCGCGGCACTTTGTGTCGCTGCTGCGATTTCCTGAAGCTTTTCGTCTACTGCCTGACCTGTTCTTGCTACTTTTTCAAAGGATTCACCAGCCATATTGATTACCTTAAGTCCTTTATCTACCAGCAGAACGTTTCTATCCATTTCTTCTACAGCTCTGCCTGTTTCAGCCTGAACCTCGTTGATAAGTGCAGTTATATCCTTTGTAGCAGCTTCGGATTGCTCTGCAAGCTTTCTTACTTCGTCTGCAACCACCGCAAAGCCTTTTCCGTATTCTCCTGATCTTGCAGCTTCTATAGCAGCATTAAGGGCAAGCAGGTTTGTTTGTGATGATATTTGCTTTATTACCTCTACAATCTTTCCTATTTCGTCGGATTTTTCTCCCAGCTTGTAGATTGTGTTTTTACTTTCAACTGTTGTTTTCTCTATTGTTTTCATTTCTTGAACTGCTTCTCTTATTATTGCTCCGCTGTTTTTTGTCATTTCATCAAGCTCTCTGGACATATTGGAAACAACCTTTCCTTCAGCGGCTGTATTGCTAAGGTCCTCTGATATTTGGGATACTGTTTGTGTAGCCAGGTTGATATATTGTATTGAATTTTCAGAGCCTAGAGTTACCTCGTTGGCATTTTGAGATATTTTTTCATTAAGCTTGGTTGTCTCCTCAGCCATGCACGACAGGCTGTCTACAGATTCAACCAGTACATTTGATACTTCTGTGGACTTGGTTATAAGAGACATCAGCTTATTCAGTACACCCTTCTGTTCTTCTGATCCTACAGCATTACTGAGCATTGCACTTGTCCTCTTTGACAACACAATGTAAACAGAAGCAAGCGCTGCTACCTCGATATCTCTGGATAATACAGGTATAAACCAATCTTTAGCGTAGTTTAAATCTTCTAATATACCCAGATTCGTTGCAATAATCTGACTTGCTGTCAATGTTACCATAGATATAACAAGGGAGTATACACTAAGTCTCTTAGAAAAATATAAACTGGATAAGGTTATAGCGTATAACCACAGTATTACTACATCCTTGGATAAAAAAGCATTTATGATAGCCACAACTATTGCCGCAACGGTTACTATAACATACTTAAGCTTCGGGCTTTCCATTTTAAATACCAGTATCATTACTGTAGGTATCAGCAGCAATACTGTTGATATAGAAAACGCTATGCCTACATGCAGCAAATTACTTTTAAAAACCCCCACTACCTGCATAATATAAACTACTACTAAAAATGCAATTGATAACAGCATTATTTTTGCACATAGTTTATTGGTCTCCAACTCATTTTTCCTAAGAATATTATTCTTACTCAAATATATCCCTCCATACTGCCTGATTTGCAAGCTTATTTCTCATATGAATATTTTACATCAATTAGCAGGATTTTGGAATATGTATTTACTGATTCTTTATAAATAAATATACTATTATTATATAAAAGTTTTCATTAAATCTGCATATTTCCTAGCATCATGCATATATATACTTTTCTGCAAGTTTATTACACGTTATTACTATAATTTATAGTGAGAGTAAATCAGGAGGAAGATCAATGAATAACAAATTTAACTTAAGCAAGGAAAAAAGAGAGGAAATGATATCAGCTATAAAATACTACTTTAAAAAGGAACGTGATGAATCATTAGGGGATTTGGCGGCCGCTTTGATACTGGACTTTTTTATGGAGAAGCTGGCTGTAGAATTTTATAATCAGGGGGTTTTTGATGCCCATAAGTATATGAGCGATAGTATAGATGAAATGCTGGGTATTCAAAAATACTAGAAGCTTTACGGCGTATCGAAATATAAAGAGCATGAGGATAAATCATATACCCTCATGCTCTAATAACCATTTCTTTTTGTCTAGTCCCCCTGCATATCCTGTCAGCTCTTTATTTGCTCCGATTACCCTATGACATGGCACTACTATGGCTATCTTATTTTTATTATTTGCTCCGCCTACTGCCCTGCTAGCTTTGTCATTTCCTATTTTTGCCGCAAGCTCCTTATAGGATATAGTCTTACCAAAGGGTATATTTTTCAGCTGTTGCCAAACCTTTTTTTGAAAATCAGTACCATCAAGATACAGCTTTAAATCAAAGTCTTTTCTTTTGCCTTGAAAATACTCATCAAGCTGTTGTATCGCACGATCAAGTATTGCTATATTAATGTCTGTCTGTTTTTGTTCTGCTGTGAATGTTACAGAAAGTAAACTATCCTCGCTGGTTACAATCTCTAATATTCCAATAGGGGATTTGTAGTATCCATAGTACTTATCAGCCATACAGCAACCTCCATATTACTATTTGTCATTAGTCTTTAGCTTTATTTATTGTTCCTTTCAAGGGTACTATTCTATTATATACTATTTTTCATTTTTTGTAAGTTTATTATCCTCATAGAATGTCTTGATCCAATAATAGGTTTCAACTTGCACAAACATATATTATAATAAATATGCACAATAAAGATTTTAGGGGATTAAGCTAATGAAGAAATTATTGAACATTAATCTGATATTAATTTTCCTGTTAGTCATTTATATAGGTAAATGGCATTTTGATAATTATGTACATAAAAAAGAATCAGAGCAGTTGATTAAACAGTATACGGCACTTGCTTCCTCTGGTTTTTCCGTTCCTGCTTATAAAGCTGAAAACACCGCACTAAAAATGGACAATACAGAAAATGAAAAAAGCGATGTTATAGGGAGGATATGCATACCTGTTATCAGCTTGGATTATCCATTACTAGCTGTAACCAATAACGAAAACATGAAAATCGGCATAACTCGTTTTTCTGGCTCAGAGTTGAATTCTTCATCGGGAAACCTTGTATTAGCAGGTCATAATATGAGGAGAAGCGGCATATTGTTTTCTGACCTACATAAGCTTAAGTCTGGCGATGAGATTTTGTTATATGATATAACAGGTGCTTATGAGGCTTATACTGTTTTTGACATATATGTAGTATCACCAGATAATACCAAACCTCTGGCACAAGATACCCAAGGAAAAAAATGGGTAACTCTTATTACTTGCACAGACCGAGGCAGGAAAAGGCTTATAGTTGCTGCAAGTAAAAAATAACCGTCTAAGGAGCAATCAGAATCCTCCTAGACGGTTATTTTATTTTTTAGCCTTGCTGCTTTTTAATATAACGGTTTAAGACTAGAGCAGTTAGTATCAGCAGTACTAATAAAGCTTCAAGAAGTCTTATATCAAATAATACGCCTGTTTTGGGCAGAACTTGCTTTTTCTCTGCTGCCTGTTCCTCTTCAGCCTTTTCCTCTGGCTTGGAATTGTCTTCATCGCTGACTTGGGAATCCTCAGTCTCTTTTTCCTCCTCAGCCGGTGTATTATCATCATCTTTTTGGTTATTTGGTTCTTTGTTGTCAGCATTTTCGTCCTTATCAGGTTCAACCTTATTATCGGACTCATCCTTTTTATCGCCATCCGGCTGCTCTTCCTCAGCCTTATCATCTTTATCATTATCTGCTTCTTCATCCTGCTTCTGCTCTTCGTCCTTATCCTCTACAGGAGCTTTGTCCTTTGGCATCATCTCAAAATCATGTCTGACGATTTCAAGCTCAACAGATATTGTATGGCTTGTATAGTCTTCATAGCCTTCTGCTGTTGCTTTTATATAGTAGTCTGTAGTAGGAAATACCATGTATGCGTATTTGCCATACTCATCACTATATTGCGGGTTCCTATTATCTGCCGGCGGGAAATCCTCCAGTATCGGGAGATTTACCAGTGTATGCGGCTCTATTCCTGCGTCTCTGTTTCTTTGGGTATCCGCATAATAAAGCTGTACAAATGCACCTTCAATAAGCTTGCCAGTTACTGCATCTGTGATGTCGCCGTAAGGGTCAATTAAGGCAGAGCATATATTTAGCTGTCCATCGGAGTTAATATTAACATTTACAGTCCCTACGATTATTTTTTTGCCTGACTCAAATTCATACATTACTGCGAAGGTGTAAATCGTATTTTTTTCCAGATTATCAACTATGAATGCTCCGCTTTGCGCACTAATATTCTCAAATATTGGTGTTACGTTATTATCTTTTTTTACTGTCCCATCAGCGTTATATAGTGAGTTCTTTTCAAATACGCTTATACTGTAATTTGAATAGCTGTCAAACTGTGTAACCGTACCGTCAGTATTGCTATATAGTATTAGTCCGGCGGCTGTTTTGTTTGCATCAAAGACTTCACTTTTATCTCCGGATATTCCGCCTGCATTGGTAACTTGGCTGAAAGTATGGTAGACTGTCTTGCCTCCGATTATAAAAGGCTTGGTTATGTCTACATTATAGTCTACTCCACCCTTTGGAATGGCTATTTTGTATCTGCCGTTAGTACCTGTTACCATTTCTGAATGAAAATCAATAACTCCGTCGCCATCAAAATCCTTTGATACAACAACCTTTGCTCCTTGTATGGGAAGTCCTGTTTCGTTGTCAACTACTATACCTTGAATGCTGCCAGGCTCAAAGGTCATTAATATCTGATCTTGGGCATAAAGCTTTCTGGCTTCATCATTTACTTTTGCTGTTATTGCCACTACCCTGCTTTCCACGCCTTCTATTTTATCAGATTTAAACAATACCGCCGCTTGCCCATTGCTGTCGGTTATGCCAGTATTACCATTGGGGAAGCTTCCTGCTCCGGCACTGAATATGACCAGCACACCTGCTATTGGTTTGTTGCTTTCATCAGTAACTGTAGTAGTAAGCAGTGAGGTTTGTATACCGTCGGCTACAATAGTTGAAGGATTGGCAACAAGGCTTATTCCGATATTAGCCAATATTGCGTCTCTTATAATAAGTGGGTTTTCAACTTTATCCGGTTTTACTATGGTTGCTGTAGATATTCCACTATAACCCAGCTTGGTAACTTCCATTATATAGTTTCCTATCTTAACTTTTTTTATAAGATACTGACCTTTACTATCAGAAATAGTAGAGTATATGACATTACCAGCTATATCCTTGAATTTTATATCTGCTGCTGCAATGATTTTTCCAGACTTAACCTCAGTTATTGTGCCAGTAAGATCATAAGCTGGTTCTCCAATGGTTATTGTTATTGTCGATATGGCTGTACCGCCTTTGTAATCCTCAACAATAACTTTAAATATGTCCGTTCCTACAAAATCAGTATTAGGAGTATACTGCCATGTTCCATCTCCATTAATAGCGGCTGTGCCATTCTGCGGCTCACTGTTTTTACTGTAGAATAAAGCATCTCCATCTGCATCCTGTCCTGCAACCCTGTTGTTTACAACAGTATTGACTGGAGTTTTGAAGCTGTAGTCTCCCACAACTGGTGGATTGTTTGGTATTAGTACTGGGGAAGCAGTATTAAACCCAAAGTTAATATTAATAACATTATCACCAGAGTTAAGCACTACACTTTGGCTTAAATCCTTTGAGCCGTCTAATTCATAGGTTTGTGTCATACCATTGGGTGCTGTCAGCTTTATTATGTAGCTTCCCGGCTCAAGGCTGTCAAAGCTGTATAAGCCGTCAGCATCAGTAGTAGTTGTGCTTAATTGACTGTCTGCTGCATCACATAGCTCGATAAATGCATTTGAAATTCCGCTTTCGGATAGTTCTCGTATGCCATTGTTATTGGCATCCTTCCATACATACCCTCCAAGGCTTGCTTTTCTGTAGAAGCCTGCGTCTATCGTGGAATCATTGGTGTCGGAGTTTACTGATATAATAGCTGTCCTTCCAGTGGCATCTGCATCATTATCTGTTAAGGTGTTGCCTACATTCAATAATGTTATTTTGTCAAAGCTTGCAGGCAAATCAAATTGTACATAATAATTTCCGACAGGTATTTGGATAAAGCTGTATAGACCCTCTGCATTTGTGGTAGTGGACATTACAGTATTGTTGCCCAGATCATTAAGCCTGACTGTAACTCCTGCTATTCCTGCTTCATTAGCATCCTGAATACCATTGGCATTCAAGTCTTCCCAAACTCTATCCCCTATAGAAGATCGTTTGTAGAAGCCGCAGTCTATGCTCATATCCCTGCCGCCTCTTGTCAGAGCTATTACACTGGTTTTCCCAGTGCTTGTGTCAGCATCACTGTCCACATTGCTTGCTCCTGCACCTTTATTGCTATAGTTGGTATAACCCGCTGGCTTAACAAATTCCACAACATAGTCACCTTGAAGCAAGCTGGTGAATTTATAATATCCTCCGCCTGCAGTAACTGTGGAATTAACAAGATTTCCATATGCGTCCAGTACTGGTGTAATTCCGTCAGCGGCGTATAGCCGTACTACTACACCATCTATGCCGTTTTCTCCTGCATCTTTTATTCCATCTGCATCAATATCCTCCCAAACTAGATCTCCAAGCTGGGCAAGATACATGCCTGCATCTATGTCCATGTTGTTTTCCCCAGAAATCAATGTTATTAATCCTGTTGCTGCGGTTGAACCTCCGGTAGCTTCTACAGCATCGCTGTCTGTGGCAGAGCTTGATCCGCCCGCATTTACAACAGTAAATTTGTATTTGCCTGATGGATTAACAAAGCGCACCATATACTTCCCGGGATCCAAATTAGTAAAGCTGTAGCTGCCAACAGCATCAGTGACAGTTGTTGCCAAAACAGTGTCTGCCGCTTCATTAAGCAGCTCTACTGTAATGCCATCCATGCCATTTTCTTCTACATCCTGATTACCGTCTGCATCACTGTCATTCCACACCCTGTCTCCCAGAGATGCAACTTTGTACAAACCAGCATCAACATTGCTTATATCTTCATTAATAATACTTACTCTTGCGGTTTTTACCGACTTTTTAGGTCCGTTGTCATCAGCATCTGTTATATTACTGCCGTCAATATCAGAATCAAGGTCATCATTTGCGCCAGCATTCAATGTGGTAACCTTGTATCTTGATGGATAGACAAATTCCAGCTTATAGTTGCCTGATGGCAGGTTTGGAAAACTATAGAATCCTGGACTGCCAAACTGGTCATTTCCAGTTCTAGTATATTTTATAAAGTTTCCATTATCATCATTATACAGTTTGACTAATATACCATTTATGCCTGGCTCTCCAGCATCCTGCAACCCATTTTTATTCATATCCTCCCATACATAATTACCCAAACGGTAGGTTAAAGCCGGGTGTTCCTTTATTTGATGCCCTACCTTGACAGGTTCAGCGGGCAGGAAAGAAACATCTATTAGTGGTCCATCTATAACATTAGAATCCTTAAAGGTTGCACCATAAGCAAAGGAATTCCATGCTATTTGATTTAAGGGTGCGCCAACTGCTGCCCTCATTGACCATTGCAGAGTAACACTTTGCCCCGGATTAAGAGTAATACCGTTAAATACAAATTTTACGGCTTTAACGGTGGTTATATCTTCTGGAGGTGTCAAACTCCAAAGGTCTTCTACTCGTCCATGTTTATTAATGGTATCTGATAATTCTTCCAAGGATGGGTTAGGGTTTGTCGTATAATATATTTGTACTCCGTCAGGAAGCGGTGCACCGTCTTCTCCTGTTATCTTGTTAATAAGATAAGGAGCCCATCTGCTGTCCCTTTGATTGGGGTCTATAACTCCTGTATCGCCTATTGTCGGCAGCTTGTCGATTATGACTATGTTAGAAATTGGTCCGTTTGAATTATCATTTGTAACTACCAATTTATAATCCACAACACCTCCAGACAAGGTCTCGCTGTAGGCTGGATGACGTTTCCATTCGTCTGGAATCAGATCGCCATTTGTATCTGCTTCCAGCTCTCCTCTTATCCACTTCTCAGCACTTAATCTTCCTTGGAACTTAACCAATATCTTTGTTTGACCCTTTACAAACTTATCAGCGGTGCTGCCATCCTCATCAATGTCATATGTATCCGATACTGCTTCTACAGAGTTTTCCAGTACTGTAGAGTTATTTTGGGTGCCGATGTACATTTCATTAGTGACGCTTCCGATAGGTGTGAGATTTTTTATTTTGGCACTGAATAGTACATCAACATATTCTCCAGGCTCTAGTATTCCAGTGCAATTCCATATTAAGACATTATAGGTCTTACCATTAATTTCTTTGGTGCTAACTGTATAAGCTACATCAGTAATAGCTGCACCAGTCCCATTTACCCAATCCACATCTGCAACTCCATTAAACTGAGCATCCTCAAATTCTGGAGGCAAAAGGTCTACTAATATCGGGTTTTCATAATTTCCAGCAGCAAACTGATGGTTCTGTACTCTTAGCCTAAAAGTCACTCTATCATTATAGTTAAAGGTCGTCCCGCCTACAGTAGATTTTGTTGGTTGAAGCCATGGGATCGATTCAATGATTTTTATAGTTTTGCTGGCATTTCTTATGATATCCGGCTCACCTGATAAGCTTGCTGTAAGCTGTGCTGTATTGGTTATCTGCGTACCCACTGGAACGCTGCCAATTATGCCGCTTACTCGTAAAGTTTTGGTATCCGCAATGCCCACAGGGACACCTGCTGGATTTGTAAAATCCCATTTTACCGAAGTAATATATTCTCCATCTGGGAGTCCCAAATCCGCAACACTCAGAACTTCATTTTGGGGTGAAGCAATTGTGCCGCCCGGCCAATCCTGCCATACACCAGGGTCACTATTTTTCTGATAGCTTACCTTAACCTGTATAACGTTGCTGAATTTACCCACTGTGATTTGCGTAAGTGTTATACTTGCGGGTATATTATCCACAATAGATATTTTATCAATAGGAACATTACTTGAATTTCTGATATTGCCTATATAAAAATCAGCGGTTTGTCCGACAGAGTACCTATCATCGGTTTGCCTTCCGTTTTTAGTGGGATTAGCTACTGCAAAGTTTATCGAAGTTATAGTATTTACGCACTGGGCAGTTCTTGAAGGGGCGTCTGTATCATCGTACATTTTTGCAGTTGCATTTACAGTATTTATGACCTGATTTCCTATTTGAAACTTGCTTGATGGATAACTCACCGTAATAAACAAAGACTTGCTGCTGCCAACATTCATGCTGGGGATTGACCATGTAACAGTCCCTGCTACTTCAGAATAAATGCCGCTGTCACTGCAAGAAACAAATTCTGCATTTAAAGGAAGAGTATCAACCACGACTATATCCTTTAAATTTTGTCCTCCTATAGTACTGTTAGCATTAATATCAATCCTGTATTGTACAGATCTGTCCAATGCAGGTTCACAGGTTGCCGGCACTAATTTTGTCTTTGTTATTGTCCAATTTGCAGGATCGATTACGGCTGTTACGTCAACAGAATTGCTATTTATAGAATCAACCAAGTCTGCGGCAATAGAAGCGTAGTTGGTTACAATTGTATTATTAGCAGTTGTACCTTGTATAAACTTGGCAGTTATCTTCACCATACCGGTGACACCTGAATTTAATACAGGCTTGAAAATAAAACGTACAGTTTGTCCGGCTGTTTCCACTCGTTCTATATCGCTGGTTATGTCCGAGGATACATATTCAACACCTGTAGGCAGAACATCTGTTATCACTACATTGTTTGCTGCATCAGTGGTACTGGAATTGGAATATCTTATAGTATAGGTAAAAGTTTCTCCTGACTTTACTGAGCTTTTGTCTACGGACATTTGCACATTTAGTACGCCAGCAGCATTAACAGCAATAGCATTAAGGATAAAATTAATGCAAATAATAATAGAAATGATAGACGCAGATAAAGCTCTCTTATTTTTTCTGCCTAGCCCCTTCTTAATAGAGGGCTTATTATATTGCCTTATAATACCAAGACCTCCTTTCTTATTTTTTGGTTCATTCTCAACAAATTACTATCCCCTCCTATATTTCCTTATTATATTAAAAACAAAAAAAGCATTGATTAAATTTTACCACATGCTTTTTTTATTTAAATACCAAAATGTAAAAATAGACATTTGTAATATATAAACAATCTCTATTAGTAAATATAATCTTGATATATTTTACCATACACATTGCATATTTTCAACACAGCTTAGTACTGTGTGTTTATTTTAGCTTCCCTATACCATTGTAAAATTGTAAATATGTTTATACATTATGTTGACTTTTCCACGAATCCTTTAGTGGTACTATTCTATTATATATTACTTTTTCATCATTCATATAATGGTGTGCGAACCTTAAATTCCACCGAACATAAAAAATGGGTTATTCCTTCTATTGTGTTTTCTTTCATTGTCATTTTATTCCTCCAAGTTTTCATATGAAAATATAAAAGCCCATATCTGCTGTATTGCTCGGGTGTACTCCTGCTGTTGTATATATGTTTTTCACTTCCAACACATAATAAAACTGCTTCTCAGGTATGATTTGCTTCATACCTGAGAAGCAGTTTTATTTATTATTATCCTCTACCAGTTCTTATTATTTCTGCAAATTCCCTGGGAAGTCCATTTGACTCGATTGCTGCAGCAGTTTTTTCATAATCATATGCAACCTCATGTATTTCAACTGCTATATTATCGCCTTTTATATCAATTACTACATAATTTGCATCTGGCGTACCTGTTTTTGGCTTGCCTGCACTGCCTGCATTTATTAGCAGCTTGCTTCCATAATATTTATAGTACGGCTTATGAGTATGCCCGCAGACTAAGATATCATGTTCAAATTCTCTCATGTTTTCTTCCGCTTCCGTGGAATTCTCCTTAAGGTACTCATTTATCTTTCTTGGGCTGCCATGGACAAATACAAGGGTTTTTCCTTCATATACAATTTTCACTTCTTTGGGCAGATCCTTTAAAAACTCCTTGTTGTCATCATCGGTATTATCTATTGTCCAATTGAGAGATATACTTGCATTTTCTGCATCTCTTGGATCAGGGTAGTCACAGCCGCAAACCATCAGTTCTTCTCCTACTGCTTCATCATAGTTGCCTTTTATTGTAAGTATTTTTCTCTTTCTTATAGTACCTATTACTTCATTGGGAAATGGATTGTATCCCACCAAGTCACCCAAGCATACAATCAAGTCTGTATCCTTGGTGTCTATATCCTTAAGCACCGCTTCAAGTGCATATATATTGCTGTGAATATCAGCAATAACGGCTATTCTCATGTCTTCACTCCTCTTTAATTGTTATCTGGAAACCAGTGTGCTGTTTTGTTGGCAATCCTTACGAGTGTTAACATTACCGGCACTTCTACAAGTACTCCCACTACCGTTGCTAGAGTTGCCCCTGATTCCAGGCCAAATAGTGAGATAGCAACTGCGACAGCAAGCTCAAAGAAATTGCTTGCACCGATCATACCCGCTGGAGCGGCTATATTATGCTTAAGCTGCCACAGCTTCGCCCATCCATATGCCAAAAAGAATATGAAGAAGGTTTGAATAGTAAGAGGTACAGCAATAAGCGCAATATGAACAGGGTTATTTAATATAATTTCCCCTTGGAAGGAGAATATTATTACTAATGTCAGTAAAAGTCCTATTATTGTTATGTTGTCAAATTTCTTTAAAAAGACATTTTCAAAATACTTTAAGCCTCTGTTTTTTATTATGAGCTTTCTGGATAAATAGCCTCCTGCAAGAGGGATAACTACAAATAGAACTACAGATAGGAACAGTGTATCATAGGGAACAGTAACATTACTTACTCCTAGCAAAAATGCTACTATTGGAGTAAAGGCAACAAGCAGTATCAAGTCATTTACTGCAACCTGAACCAGTGTATAAGCAGGATCACCCTTGGTTAAGTGGCTCCATACAAATACCATGGCTGTACAGGGTGCTGCTCCCAATAGCACTGCTCCTGCCAGATAATCTGTAGCCAGTGCTTCTGGTATGAAATTTTTAAATATTATTTTGAAAAATACAAGTGCAATCAAGTACATTGTAAATGGCTTTATAAGCCAGTTGGTAACACAGGTTATAACCAGACCCTTTGGTTTTTTGGTAGCATTAACTATGCTGGAAAAGTCGATTTTAAGCATCATAGGGTATATCATAAGCCATATAAGTATTGCTACAGGTATGGAAACATGGGCATACTCAAATTTGCTTAGTGTTTGGGGTACTACAGGCAGTACCTGACCAATAATAACTCCTATAACTATACAGGCTGCAACCCAGATAGTTAGATATTTGGCAAAAAATCCTAGCCCTTCTTCTTTTTTATTAGCTGTTGCTTTATTTTGTGACATTTTGCTCCTCCTCATTTTATAGTATTTATTTTTGTGAGAAACAACTGAAAAAATTCAATTTTGAAGTTGCTTCTCTATATGAAATCATATTATGCATTTTGATTTTTACATGAGGTGACTGCTGCTTTGCCTTTCTTTAAATCATCACAGTTTTTTCCGCTTTTCTTGTATTCGCAAAGCTTTTTATCATCAGTCTTGCATTTTTCAAGCCTCTCAAACTCCGAATAAATAAGATTTTGCAGGAATTTATGTTCCTCCAATAGCTTATCATTTAATTTATAGTATACATATAACGCCCTTTTTTCATAGCTCACAAGTTTGGCATTTGTCAGCTTATCCAAGTGTCTTGAGGCGTTAGATTGTTTTATATCCATAATCTCCTCCAGCTCGCATACGCACAACTCACCATTTTTTAGCAGGTTTAAAATCCTTATTCTTGTTTCATCACCTAGAGCTTTTAATATTTGCATTAAATCCATTATTTCACCTCCATGCACTACTATATTTCATATTGCTATATTTCATATTACTATATTCGCTTTTAATCATATAATATGATAATGCTTGTTATTTGTCAACGGACTTTACGTGTATTTAACAATTGTACAAGGTGATGATATAATAGAGTTGAAATATTAATAAGAGGTGAAGTTATGAGTGAAAAAAATAAAAGTTTTTATGGTATGTTTGTGGGTTTAGGCTTGTGCTTTGGTGCTGCCTTTGGAACTTTATTCGGGAATTTGTCTTTGGGGGTTTCCTTGGGATTGTTGGCAGGTGTTATGGTGGACTCTGTGGTTTATGGTTATAAGAAAAAAAACAAATAGTAAGGAGGCTTGTCCTTACTATTTGTTTTTTTTCCTCAACCCTGCA
This sequence comes from uncultured Clostridia bacterium, assembly GCA_937930535.1. Lineage (GTDB taxonomy): Bacteria > Bacillota > Clostridia > Lutisporales > Lutisporaceae > CALGKJ01. Next base: position 79,806 of record CALGKJ010000061.1, on the reverse strand, counting down.
ATACCGCATCCTGTATTTTTAGCTAGTAAAGCCGATAGGCTGGTTTAATTTTAATCATATTTTAAACGTGTTTACAAGTCCCCTTAATTCATTTAAATTAGTCTGTCCATTTTTCATAAGCTCTTGAATTAAGTCGAAGTGCTGAATGACTGTTACTGTTCTTTCTGAAATATCTTGAGTATCAGCGGCGCCTTCTGCTACTGCAGCGGCTATTTTATTTATACCACCTACTATTGATAATCCAATTTTATTAAGCTCTTCTGTTTTATAATTAAACTGTGTAATTAGATTATTAAAGTATTCAGCGTCTTTGCTGTATTGCTCCCCTGTATCTACCAACGATAGATAATCCTTAAGAACCTGTGTATCAATAAAGTTTAAAATATCTTCTGAACTTGCAGCTAAATGCTTTACTGAACCTATAACTTTTATTGTAACACTTTGTATTTCTGTAACCGCATTTTTAGATTGCTCAGCAAGCTTTCTGATCTCATCTGCTACAACAGCAAAGCCTCTACCTATTTCTCCAGCCCTTGCAGCTTCTATAGCAGCGTTTAAGGCTAACAAGTTTGTTTGTTCAGATATTTGCAATATCGATTTAGTAAGTATATTTATTTTTTCAACTTCATTAGAGTTTTTTATAGATTCATTAAGAGACGCTTTATTTTGGTCGTAAATACTGTTTGCTTTCTGGTGAGCAATTTTAGCACTATCTTTTAAATTCTGTGCTCTGTTATATATCTCTACAGTTACAGCTTTGCCTTGCTCTGACTCGTCAGTTATGTCATTAACAAACTTCATAAAAAGATCAGATGTACTGCTAATCTCCTTACTAGATGCTTCCATATTTGCTGAGATATGTTGAACCGTCGATGCTGTATTGTTTATTTCTACACAAACCTTATCTATGGAATCACTTACCTTTCCAAAATCCTTTTCCACTGTTCCCGTTCTGCTTATTACCTGAGTTATTATATTTTTCAGGTGCTCTTTCGTTGCCCCCATAGCCTTAACCATTTGTCCCAGTTCATCCTGTGATTTGGTATCAATATCAATAGTAAAGTCACCATTAGCCATATTTGTCGACAAAGTGTTTACTTTTGTAATATTATTGTTAATATATCTTATAAAAACAAAAAATGTAGATAATGATAATAGCAGTGATAATATAATGATTGGAATAAGTCTGTACAATAACATTAGGACCGGTTTATTCAAATCTGACTCTGGTACTACGAAAGCCAACGTCCACTGAGTCTCCGGAACTTTCTTATAAAAAACCTTATAGCCTACATTGCCTTTACTAAATTCTAAAGGTTTGGAAATTTCACCTTTGGCTAACAAAGATGCAGATAAATTTGATAAGCCTGAGTCTTTGTCGTCTGTTATTTTTGTATTCATAACTTTGCCAGCATCAGGATTGGATAGATAAGTTCCATCCTGATCTAGTAGAAATGCCCAGCTATGCTTTGTAGGCTTTAGTTTTGATGTTTCATCCTGAAAGGATGTTAAGCTAATATCACCAGTTGCAACACCAATAAATTTACTATTATTGTAACATGGAGCTATAACTGATACCATGGATGTCTTAGTAGGTGCATCATAGTATGCAGTAGTCCATATTGAGGCTTTGGATGCATTTATTCCTGTTTTATACCAGTCATGGCTAGGATAATCTGCTTCTGGGGTATCCCAGCTATCTACAAACACAAGTTTGCCATTTTCCTTAAAAACATAAGGGGCAAAGTACTTTAAATCCCCGTTATATGTAAAAGGTTCCGCAAATATGCCTGATCCCAGCAAACCTTCGTCTGTAGCTATACTTCTTTTTACTAATTCTACATATTCATCTTCCGTCTTTGAAGCTTGCGTTGATTCATAATGCCTTGCAAGACCTTCAACTATTTTTCCTTGGGCTAATAATTTACTGTTGATAGTATTAGCAGATAACCCGAGATGATAATCCATTTTTTGATATATTTCCGTGTTGAGGTAAGAAGTAGAAAATAAATAACTTACAAAAGATATAGATATTAAAGCTATAATGAATGGTACTGTAGCTAGAAATGTAATTGTGCGTATGCTTTTAAACCCCATCTAATTAGTACAACCTTGTAAAGTTGTACAATTCACCTCCAAGACAATAAATTTAATTATATTAACATAATGTCAGTATACAATATTGACAAATTTCCCACCATGGAAATGAATTCACGTATATCCATATTGCGCCAAAAGGCTCTCATATATTCATATCATTTTAACTACTTATAGTACCTGACGGATTTGGGTTTAGGCATGTGTTTTTATAATACCCTTGAAACTGTATTTGTAAACTTATCATTAGACTTTTACCTTGAATTATTGACAAATGCAGCAGTTGACCATTCGGTTTTTTGATATAAAAAGAACAGCAAATCTTGAGGATAGTTGTCCTCGTTTTTTGCTGTTCTTTATTATACAATAAATTCCTTAAACTCATTATATAGATACTTATTATCTTTTATAATCCGCCTTTTAAAGGCTGTAAAGCCTGAACCTTTATGTAGATGTTTTTTTATTTTTCTCGGCTTGTAAAATACCCAAAACTTCCTTGGGTGGAGTTTTTCTTTCTATTTGAGATAACTCTATTTCTATATTTTCCAAATGTCTTACCTTAGCAATAACCACCCTAATCTCATCATAGCTGATATTCTCCGGCAATGCCTCTTTAATAGGCTTCAATCGCTCCAGACCCACCTTGTCTATTGCTTGCAATATCAGTTCCTCATTTTGCTTGTTTTGTAGAAATCTGTCCCAATCTACTGTCAAACCGCTAAGCTCACATTTTTGCAAATGCTCCACTATTGTTATTTCTGTGAAGCCTCTTGCAGCAGCAATTTCCTTTAGAGACAAACCTTCGCTGTAGCATTCATAAGTCAACTTGTATCTGTCCTCTTTTTTCTCTTTATCGGTACTTGCCCTTGCTGGAGCCTTCGGCTGTTCCTCTGGAGATATTACGGCTTCTTTTCCCGTTTCTGTGTAGTAATCGTTTATAATCTTTATAAAGCCTTCTCCATAGCTTTCGTATTTTTTGAGTCCTACACCATTTATATTTAAAAATGCTTCCTTATCCTTTGGCATATATGCTGCCATTTGCTTTAATGTGTTGTCGTGGAATATTACAAAAGAAGGCAAGCCTTTTTGCTGTGCAATGGAAAATCTGAGCTTTTTGAGTCGTTCAAACAGTTCCTTGTCAAAATTGTCTCCGACATTTTTATTAGTTTTTGCTTCCTTTTCATCCTCTGCTGACTGCTTTTCTACTAGGTGTTTTTTATGGAAGATTTTTTCCTCACCCTTTAGAACTGCTCTGGCTTTTACAGTAAGCTTTAAAATAGGGTATTTGTCTGCGGTGATGTTCATATATCCCTTGGATACAAGATTCATTATTATTTCTTTTAATCCTACTTCGCTGTAGTCTGTCATTATTCCGTAGGTAGAAACCTTGTCAAGTCCAAGCTCTATAAGCTTTTTGTTTTTTGATGCTCTCAATATTTGTATAATGACATTTACTCCGTATCTTTCGTTTACTCTATATACACAGGACATTATCTTCTGGGCTTCTACTGTTATATCCACCATTTCAGATTTGTCCAGACAGTTTCCGCAGTTATGACATTTATCTTTTTCAGATGTTTCCCCAAAGTAAGCAAGTATCTGATTTCTCAAGCAGTCGTTTGTATTGCAGTAGTCGATAATATGCTGCAAGCTTCTATATTGCAGCTCTTCTCTTGTGTCGGATACGCTGTCCATTTGTATTATCTGCTTTTGTTTTACTATATCTGCTGGGGAGTACATAAGTATGCATTGGCTTTTTTCACCGTCTCTGCCTGCTCTGCCAGCTTCTTGGTAGTAGGCTTCCATGTTTTTAGGCATATTGTAATGTATAACAAACCTTACGTCCGGCTTGTCTATTCCCATTCCAAAGGCATTGGTGGCTATTATGATTCTGACTCTGTTAAATATAAAATCATCCTGATTCTTTTGACGCTCCTCGGCTTCCATTCCACCGTGGTAGCCGACTGCTGACAAGCCGTTTTCCTGTAGTTTTTTGGTTAATGCTTCTACTGTTTTTCTGGTGGAGCAGTATATTATACCGCTGGCATCCTGATAGTTATTTTTTAAATAATCTATCAGATATGAATACTTATTCCCGGGCTTCGCAACCTGATAGTATAGGTTAGGACGGTCAAAGCCTGTTGTACATTCTATGGGGTTTTTTAAATTAATAAGCTTTTTTATTTCTTCTATTATTTCCTTAGTAGCTGTTGCAGTAAAAGCGGCTACTACAGGTCTTTTATCCAATGATTCAATAAATTTGGGTATCTCAATATAGCTTGGTCTGAAATCATGTCCCCATTGGCTGATACAGTGTGCTTCGTCAACAGCAATCAGTGATATTTTTATCTTCTTGGTCAGTTCAACAAATACGGTGGTATTTAATCGCTCTGGAGCAACATAAACCAGCTTATATTTATTTTTCCTGATTTCATTTATTCTGAAAATAAATTCCTCATATTCCAGTGAGCTATTTATAAAGGTTGCCGCTACACCTATTTCGTTCAGCGAATCAACCTGATCCTTCATAAGTGATATCAGCGGAGAAATGACTATAGTAATTCCCTCCAGCATAACAGCCGGAAGCTGGTAGCACAAGGACTTGCCGCCGCCTGTAGGCATTATTCCAAGTACATCCCTTCCATCCAATATGCCTGTTACAAGCTTTTTTTGTCCTACTCTGAATTCATCATATCCAAAATAGGTTTTTAATGAACCGTATATATCCATGTATTTATCTCCTTTGCTGGTACGATTTAGCTTTGTATATTGCAAATTTTGATTTAATATATAAATATTCCCTATGTAGCGAAACAACTCCAAAATAAAACTTTCCAGTTATTTCTCATAAAGAGATTAGCAACTCTTAACAAAAAGTATTTTTAGGTTTAGAGTAGATTATCTAAAACAATTATATCGCAATATTACTATAGGGACTATACTTGAATTATTATTGTTTTATTATTTCATTTACCTTGATAAACGTTTCATAACTCCATTTTCCATAACATCATACATTAGTGCAATCAAGTTCTCTGCCGGCAGTATTTTGTCTTGTCTGAACCAATAACTCATTATACCAATCATTCCAGAAAGTACATATTCTAAAATAAAATCAAATTCTACAGGATCTAAGTCATAGTTTCTTGAGAATGCCTGTTTAAGCATAGGCTTAGTCGAATTTTTCAGTTTGCTTGCAAAAGCAGGGTCGCCGTTATCGCTAAGCAAAACAGAGTAATATTTGCTGTTTTGTTCATACAGCTTTAAAAATACATCAACAGGCATTCCCATGTTATTGTCAGGCATAGTAATTGGAGGCAACTCATTTAGTGTTGGTATCAGGAATTGCTCTATTTGCTCCAGCACATCGTAAACATCAGTGAAATACTCATAAAAGGTTCCTCTGTTATAGCCTGCTTTTTGTGTGATTTCTTTTACAGTTATTTTTTCGATTCTTTTTTCGCAGTACAAAGACCAGAATGCGTCTATTAAATTTTTTCTTGTCTGTGCTGTTATTTCGGGCTGTTTATTCATTATTTCATCTCCTCAAAATCCGACACTGACCATTTGATTGTCGGTTGATGATTACTTCAAATATACGTATACTGTAAATATACAACACGTTGTCGGACAATTCAAGGAGAGGATGAAAAGGCTGAAAGAAACTAGAAATATATGTGAAAGGGGTGCCGAGTCCATGCAATTTCTTACATTACGTTTTGTGCAGAATACAGGGCATGGACATAAATATGATTACAATTCTTTGTGCTGGTTCTCGTGGCGATTTTCAGCCATATATAGCTCTTGCAATGGAGCTTAAAAAGTTAGGAAAAGATGTTCGTATCACAGGCATGCGTGATTTTGAAGGCTTTATTAGAAGCTATGGTATAGATTTTTACCCTATTCAGGCTGATTTTGAGTCTCTTAATGTTGATAAGAAACTGCTTAAACAAGCATCGTCAGCAGATAATCTTGTAAAAATGCTTTTAGCATTTAATAAAATGAAAAAATATGGAATTCTTATAGCCAATGAATTTTACTCAGCCTGCGAAGGAAGTGAGCTAATCATTTATCACCCTGGCTGCACCATGGGTTACTTCGCCGCTGAAAAGCTTGGAATACCTTCTGTTTTAGCGTCTCCATTTCCCATGCACAAAACAAAGGAGCAGACCTCTGTTATTCAGTATGGAAGGACGAAGTCTACTGCTTTTAGAAATATTATCAGCTACAAGCTGCTTCAGAGTATGCTTTGGCTGGCATCAAAGGATTCTGTAAAAGGCTATTGGAAAAAGCAATTTGGCAGTATTCCTAAGAACTTTGGATGTCCCTTTGAACGCCACACAGATAAAAAGCATCCTGCTGTTGTTTCATGCAGTAACTTTGTTTTTAAAAGGCCTAGTGATTGGAATGAAAACATTCATCAAAGGGGGTATTGGTTTGTTGAAGAACAAACTGAATATACTCCTTCTGCGGAGCTATCGAACTTTTTAAATACTGGTGATAAGCCTATTTATATAGGATTCGGAAGTGTTTTCCAGGAAGATCAAAAGGATGCCTTATCCAAGCTGATAATAAATGCGCTGGCTAAAAGCGGTAAACGCGGTATCATTTGCGGAATGGGCAAGTTTAACAAGCTTCCCGACAATGTAATTGCCATCGGCAGTATACCTCATTCATGGCTGTTTGAGAGAGTTTCCGCAGTCTGCCACCACGGCGGTGCAGGAACAACCTCGGCAGGCTTTAAGGCGGGTGTACCTAGTATTATTATACCTTTTGCCAACGATCAGCATGCTTGGGCATATAGAGCTTATGACTTGGGTGTTGGTTCAAAGCCTATTCCAATAAAGACACTTACCTCTGACAACCTTGCCCAAGCAATTAATTTTGCTGTTCGGGATGAAGTTAAAACAAAAGCAAAGGCTCTTGCAAAAAATATCGCTGCTGAAAACGGTGCAAGAGATTGTGCAAAGGTGATTGTAAATACTCTTAGGAGGTAGTTTATTCTATCTAATTCTATTACAACGTACTATAGAGAAACAACTTCAAAATTGAATTTTTCCAGTTGTTTCTCATAAAGAGATTAGCAACTCTTAACGAAAAATTTTTTGAGTTTTAGAGTTTGTTCCCTATAAGTCTCAGCTTATAAAAATACTGCACAATGGGGTGTTTCAGCTTTATCTTTTCACTCATATTTAAAAGTCGTTTTTTTCCAACTCGTCTGTCCACCAAAGCCAAAACATTCAATAAGATATCACTGCTATCTATGCTTTCTTCTATAGAAATAGATAAAAACTTATTTGCTGCAACATTAAAATTTGATTTGCTTAATGCCGACTGTGCTGACAATAGCTCCTTTGCATGTTCTGATATTTTTCTATTTCTTGCAATTACTTGCAGACGTTCCTCCGGGACTGTCCCCTTGGTATCTTTTCTAACCGCCTCAATTTCTTCATTGCTGATAGGAATTTGAATGTCTGGATCGTTCTTTATTTCCTGCTCCGTCTGATACCATCTGATTGAGGTAGTTACATCACTCATATTGAATACATGCTTTTTATCTACCGTAATATAACAAAGTCCTGATCTATCAGGTAAATAACGATAGCTGGTTGAGCTGTATTCAACCCTTCCATATAACTCAGGACAAAGAAAGCTCTCCAGAAGCTGCTTCATTTTACTCCACGCCATATATTCCTCCTATAAATTTACATTCTTAACTCATTTTATTAAACCTTAAAAACAAGGTTTTTTTCATAGCTTTCTAAAACGTCCTGTTCTCGAAATAAGCTTGAAACAGCTTCATCATAGTCACGTAGTCTTTCTGATTTCTTAATTTTTTTTGCATATTTTGCATTATTAGAAAACACTGAAATCATATAAAACCATAAGGCCTTCATTTTGAACAATACATTCCTATCTCCAAAAAGTACTGTTTTATAATCATTATATATTTTGTCATGGAAGTCCTTTAATAAAGCTTTTTCCAGTTTAATATTGTTTTTAATATCGCCTATCAGTTCAGGATTAGCCAGCAGCCCCCTGCCTATCATCAGAGTATCTACACTAGGAAAATCCGCTGAAAACTCCTTGTAAGCTTCCACGGTAAAAATGTCACCATTATAGCAAACGGGATTTTTACTCATTATCAAGGCTTCCTTAAAAATTTTCAGATTAGGCTTATTTTTATAAAAATCCTTTTGAACCCTAGGATGAATTATAAGCTCTTTTATAGGGTATTTGTTGAATATCTCAATTAAAGCATAAAATTCTTCTGGCTGTTCTTTGCCTATTCTGGTTTTTACCGAAATTTCTGTTACCGATTGAGAGAAAATTTCGTCTAAAAACACATCAAGCTCCTCTCTCTTTGCAAGAAATCCAGATCCCCTGTTTTTTGAAACTACAGTGCCGGAAGGACACCCTAAATTTAGATTTATCTCATTATATCCCAGGTGCTTTAGCTTCCTTGATGTGTGAATAAAATCCTCTGCCTTGTTGGTTAGTAATTGGGGAATCAAAACAAGTCCTTGATTGTTTTCAGGCAGAATATCATTTAGCTCTCGAGTTTTAAAGCTTTCGCTTTGATTTGCAATAATAAACGGAGAGAAATATTTATCTATATTGTTAAAGAAAGTATTATGGGCATTTCTATAAATATACCCAGTCAAACCTTCCATTGGTGCAAAATAAAAATTCATATAACAAATAACTCCTTTGTTTATGTTGTTTCTGTTCCATTAATCCCAAAGCTTCAAAAGGCATTATACTATTTTCAATTCATATAGCTCTGCCCTTTGGGCTTTTCTTTAATTAGCATTATGATGTCTTGATTATAGCATTTTAATGTAAACAGCGGCAATGAGTTTGCTTTTATCCGCTGTATTTGATATCATACGATTTGTAATACTATTACAAAAGATAATAAAAAAGGTGGAGAAAGAATGGATAATCAAGAGCAAAAGCATCAGCGACGTGTTCGATATAAAGGCACTCATCCCAAAGCTTTTAACGAAAAATATAAGGAACTGCAACCGGAAAAATATGCCGATACTATAACAAAGGTTATCCAAAAGGGAAGTACCCCTGCTGGTATGCATCGTTCAATTTGCGTTAATGAAATATTAGAATTCTTACAGATTACCCCAGGACAAATTGGATTAGATGCAACACTGGGTTATGGCGGTCATACTTTAGAAATGCTTAAATGTTTAGACTCAAAGGGGCATTTGTATGCAACTGATGTTGATCCTATTGAATTGCCCCGCACCCGAGAGCGTTTAGAACGCCTAGGTTATGGCCCCGAAATTTTAACCATAAGGCAAATGAATTTTTCTCAAATAAATCAGGTTGTCTTTGAATCAGGTCCATTAAATTTTGTATTGGCAGATTTGGGTGTTTCTTCTATGCAAATAGACAATCCTGAAAGAGGATTTTCGTTTAAGAAGGAAGGACCTTTAGACTTACGGCTGAATCCCCAAAAAGGTATATCTGCCGCAGCTCGTTTAAAAACTATTTCACTAGATGAATTACAAGGTATATTGATAGAAAACTCGGATGAGCCTCATTCCGCAGCAATCTCTCGCGCCATTATTTCCGAGATTAGAAAAGGGACAGATATATCAACAACAACACAGCTTCAACAAATTATCAAGGATGCTCTAAAATTTACTCCAGCGAAAAATAAGGAGGATGAAATTAAAAAATCCTGCCAGCGATGCTTTCAAGCATTGCGAATTGATGTTAATAAAGAGTTTGAAGTTTTATATGAGTTTTTGGAAAAACTTCCTGATGCCCTTGCTGAGGGTGGGCGGGTTGCTATACTTTCATTTCATTCAGGTGAAGATCGTCTGGTGAAAAAGTCTTTTCAACACTTTTTCCGTACAGGCGTATATCGTGAAATATCATCCGGTCCTATTTTGCCTTCACAAGAAGAATGCAGAGCCAACGGGCGGGCTCGTTCTGCTAAATTGCGTTGGGCTGTAAAGGCGTAGTATAGGGAAGTAATTATAAAGCTAAGTTTGCTTTTGAATATTGTGGGCTTTTTTCAACAACATAAATATAAGGCTCGGTTCATTTGAACTAAGCCTTCATATGCATTAACTTAAGCTCTAATTTTACAAATCTCTAGCTGTAAATATAATTTTTCTACAGTTGTTTACAAAAGCAGCATCTTAAGAATATGAAACAACTAACATTATATGATGCTTATTATATTGAGGCATTTCATATAAATTACTATGCTGCCTCTCGGGTTAGGCTTCGTGGATGTAAACAACTTCCGAAAAGTTATATTTACAGCATATTGGAATAACTTGGCTTAAGTTAACGCATATGACTAAGCCTTATAAATTTTGATTAGTTTTTATTTTTCAATGGGAAAATAAAGCTCTGTAATCAAATCTTGCTTTGGTGTGGTTGCAGGATCGTTTACATATTTTTCGTAGGGTGGTCTAACAATCTTATATCCGTTTTCCTCAATCCATTTACCAATAGCCATATAGCTTTCATGTAAAGAAGAATAATCTCCGTAATGAACACCTTTTGCACATAAACCGCCTTCCAGCATTCTTGTTTTTTCACTTTTAACACTGGTTGGAAAACCCACTTCCACATCAGTTGATTCTGGGTTGAATTCAGGGCAGTGATATATTGCTAATGGTAATCCTTCACAAGGAAGCCCGCAGGCGAAAAGCTTTTGCATAAGTATTGAGAAGTCTTTTATTGCAATGGTTTCTCTTACCGATGCAATATTAACAGGAGCTATCTCTACCAATGATATTTCTAATTGCTGTTTCATAAAATCACCTATCCTTATATCTTCAATATCTTTTTTTAATCGGTGAAGCTTAAGTTTTTCCTGCTCAAAAAGCAGTTGGAGATCTAAAAGCTTATTCTTCATTGCAATACTAAGATTGTCGTCATCACTATCCAGCAATGGTTTGATCTCCTCAAGAGAAAAACCATAATCCTTCAGCCTCAATATTTTCCGCATTATACCAAGCTGTTCAACACTGTAATAGCGGTATCCATTTTCATTATTTAACTCTTTTGGTTTTAACAAACCTATTAAATCGTAATGCCGCAATGTTTTGGTCGTCACCATACAAAGCTTTGAGAACTCACCTATACTAATCATATTTCACCTTCCAAACCGGTTCTTAATATCAGTCTACACTTTTACCTTAGGTAAAAGTCAATCACTATTAAAAAACTTTTTAATATTTTACTTTTCTTCAAAGTAAAGGTCAATGACTCTATAAACAGCATTCTATGTAATATCCGTTGCATCCTATTTAGACTTTCAAGAATATTATACGTGACATAGTTAAGACAAGCGTAATATTCTTCGTACAGTAAAGTTAAAATAAAATTAATATCTCAAAATTTAAGGACTGTTGGACATAAATCCATCAGCCCCTAATACCAAATTTTTCGCTTCCCCCATCCGCCAATCACCATTCCGTTTAGTCGTTTCTCGCAAGACGAATTATGGGGCAGGTTTGTTATTTCATCTGGAACATCATCCAAACTATTACAATCAATCTATCAAATTCAATTTTTTATTTTCAGCTTATTTAGTGTCTATCTCACTCCAAGCATCACTTGCCTTTTTGAAAATCTCGTCCAAGTCCATATCCTTATACACTTCACCCTGTACTTTCAGGTAATCCTCACCACGTTCTTCTTCAAAGTGCTTTATATACCTCAGAAATCCCGAATAACCAAGCTCCTTTATAAGTACCCTAGAGCCTTTTTCAATTATTTCTTTTTCACTGTACTTGAATTTCTCATTCGACAACATCAATACTCATCTCCTCTCTCAGGAAATCTATAGGGTTTTGCAGTTTTATTATTCCGATAATATCTTTCAATTTTCCTTCATTGAATTTAATTGTCTTGATAAACTTATCATCGCAGGTAATAAAATAATCACACCCCGCATGGATTGCACTTGCTAGATGTAAGGAATCTTTTGCTTTTGCATTTGCATTTGATTTACTCATAATAGAATGCGCCAAATCTCTTATACTTAAAACAGGGCTTATATTATATGAGCATATACTTGAAATAGTCTTAATATAATCTCTCCTGTTAGCAAACGGATTGCCCCTATTCTCATCTTCCAGCATAAATGACCATACAACGTTATGCATACCCTTCTCAATTAGTTCAAATATTATATTTACTGCCATTGTTTCAAATCGTATACGCATTTGATTTTGGTCGTCAAATATTCTATTGTAAATATTCATATCAAGATAAAGCTTCATAAATTCCCTCACATTGTGTTCAACTATTATACTATTATTATACACCATATAGGTATAAATTACATGTGTTTTGTATAACAGTTTTTTCCCAATTCATTTACTTAATAATGCTCGTATAAATAATAAATGCAGGTAAATATATATACTTGACATATAGGTTTATCGCTACTTATGGTAGGGTTCACCATACCATAAGTAAACTTTAATTCTTATTTAAAGCTTTTACTCCACTCTACTCCTCATAACAAATAACAGGTGTTCCATCTTCTATATTGTCAAAAATAACTTTAGCTAAATATAAAGACACATTCACACATCCATGAGTTCCATTTCTTTTGTATATATTGCCGCCAAAGGAGTGTCTCCAGCTTGCATCGTGTATTCCTATATTTCCGTTAAAGGGCATCCAGTAAGTTACTTCCGCTTCATAATCCTCCCCTCTTAAAGTCGCTCCTTTTTCTTTATAGTTAAGCATATAGACTCCCAGCTTTGTCGAATTTCCTTTGTTTGGGTTGCCTGTTACTATAGCACCTTGAGCTATGAGCCTTCCGGCTTTATAGAACCATAGATGCTGCCTTGTTATGTTAATTTCTACATAAGTATTGCCTATGTCATCTTTATCTCTGGATAGAGCTTTTTGAGTGTATATAGGTTCTCTTTCAAGTACCTCCCCATGTTTTATACTTTCTTGTATTGCTTTTGTTTCGGCAGTACGGTTAATCTTCCAGCCATAAAATCCGCCCTTGACTTCTACTATTTTATTTGTGGAGGTTTTAACTTTTCTTGCTATTCCAACGGTGTCATATTTCTTACTTAAGCCTTGCAGATATTCTATAACTGCTGTTTTATTTATCACTACTTCAAGGTTTTCATCAACACTCAGCCATGGGTTTATTATATTTTTATCTAATATCTCATTTTCACTTCCAAATATATAAGTGATTTTGGCTGATACGCATTTATTTAGTAAGTTCTTAGTTTCAGGCGTTTTATTAGAATTTAGGGTGTACTTTGGATTTACATAACAAGAGCTTTCATTTAGATCTAATTGAGTTTTTCCTTTTAATATACTCATTTGTATAGCTTCTTTTAATTTATCTTTGTTTATCTTGTTTCCATATACTTCCTCAAGCACTTCATAGGAGCCATTTGAATACCGAAAGCTTACATTTTGAGGTTCTACTATTTCCTTATTTAAGCAATCTAATGCATTCATTTTAGCTTCTAACATATCTTTATCATAAATAAATAAACCCTCTAGGTAATATTTCTGCTGCTTTATTAATGAGCTGAACCATTTCAATGAGTTTTGTCTATTGAAAATACTATAAATCCTATTGCTTTCATTGTATTGCATCCCTATATCTTGTCCTGCTATTTCTTCTATTTCTCCGTTTCTTTCGATTAGCTTCAGCTTATAAGCTTTAACATAACTTCTAATGATATCATCCACATCATGGTGTGCTTTCAGCGAGACATTTACCCCATTTAGTACTGTATTAAAAAAGCAATGATTAAAAAAGTACAGCGAAATAAAAAAATATATCAATATAATTAAAGCTATTAAAATAAAAATATTTCCGGTATCTCTCTTAAAAAGCTTTTTAATGTCAACATTCTTCATTCCCATTATATCCTCCATCAAAAACAAAAACATAGTACCTAATTTATACTATGTTTGTATTTTTGATTTTAAGACTTATATATAACGCTATACAGGATATGAAGTTATCCTATCTATGATGTTAATACATTATTATCATATTTGTGTCCCGCTTTTTAGTGAATTCATCAATCCCGATGTAAGCTTTATAACCATTTCCGCCATGAAATGAGCGGATTTTTTCATGTCATCATCAAACCATTTTTGAACGATACCGACACACCCGGTTATTGTATATGAGTATACATATTCCGCATCTTCCTTAGTAATCTTATTGTTATCAGTTAATTCGGTAATGATTTTGTCGTATACAAGCATCATTATACGTTTTTGAAAGCCTAAGTCTCCCCGCTCACTTATCAATAATTTACATAGCTTTGCATTTTCTTTTAGATACTCAAAGATTTTTTCTGCCAATATTACAGGGTTCATGTTATCACTTTTTTGATAAAACTCTGTAAGATGAGCATTTATATTGTCAAGCAGCTCATTCTCTATTTTTCTCAACAAGTCGTGTTGATCGCTATAGTGTGAATAAAAGGTCGCACGGTTGATGTCAGCATCTTCACAAATTTCCTTGATGGATATTTGGGATATGTCTTTTTTTTCAAGCAGCTTTATAAAGCTCTCTTTTAATACCATCTTGGTATATCTGACTCGTCTGTCGTCTTTGTCGCTTCTCATTTTTGACCCTCCAACTTTATCCAATGTGTTAGATATTAAACATTTTATCTATTTATGTTTAACAACTAACATTTACAAATTATCTGTATGTTGAGTTGCAAGCATAATGCAATTAAACTATACATATATTGTTTTGTCAACACATTGTATAGTAAATAGGAGGAGATTTAGTGGATAAATTTTCACAGGCTGTTATCAAGCACAAAAAAAGCGTTCTAATAGTGTTTTTAATAGTCGCAGTATTAAGCGCAGTCTTTTCATCAGCAGTTTCGATTAACTATGACATGGTTGATTATCTGCCCAAAGATGCTCAATCTACAGCCGCAATAAAAATAATGGAGAAGGAGTTTGGCGGTGAAATGCCCAATGCCAGAGTTATGCTTACAGGTGTATCAATACAGGAGGCATTGGAATATAAGGATAAAATCGCAGCAATAGATGGGGTTACGTCCATAAGCTGGCTTGATGACATAATTGGCTTGGATAGGATTAAAACTATTCCTTTTGATTTCTTAGATGCTTCCATAATCAAAAACTATTATAAGGATAATAACGCTTTGCTGACCTTATCTATTGAAAATGGAAAAGAAAGTACTGCGGTCAATGCTATTTATGAGCTCATAGGCGAAAATAACGCAGCTACAGGAGAAGCAATCAGTACGGCAGAAACACAATCTATGTCAGTTTCAGAGGTAGTAAATGCAATGGCAATATTGCTCCCGATTATAATAATTATATTGATAATTTCAACCACCTCATGGTTAGAGCCTTTATTGTTTTTGTTTACCATAGGCGTTGCAATAATTATCAATATGGGAACAAACATTCTGTTCGGTGAAATTTCATTTATTACAAGGACAGTCAGTCCTATTTTACAGCTTGCTGTGTCTCTGGATTATGCCATTTTCCTGCTCCACAGCTTTAACGACCATAGATTATCTAATGAGCCCCAGAAAGCAATGCTGCTTGCTATGAAGCAAGCCTTGCCGACGGTTGCAGCTAGTGCCGCTACAACAGTAATCGGCTTTGCAGCACTAATATTTATGCGTTTCGGTATCGGTGCTGATTTGGGACTCAACCTATTAAAGGGCATCGTACTTAGCTTTATTTCGGTTATGCTGTTTTTACCTGTTATTACACTGATATTTTATAAGGCTATTGACAAAACCAAACACCGTAAGCTTATGCCAGACTTTAAAAAGTCAGGATATTGGCTGCTGAAAGTAAGGATACCTTTTTTGATACTCGCATTTGCAGCTGTGATACCTAGCTTCCTTGCTCAAGCCGATACACAGTTTATGTACGGAATGGGGAGTGTTACAAATGCATCACGAGTTGGAAAGGATACCATATATATAGAAGAAAGCTTTCACAGACAAAATGCACTTGTTTTACTGGTATCAAAGGAAAATGCGGGCAAGGAAGACGAGCTTTGCAATGCACTTTCTAAAGTTCCTCATATAACAAGTGTTGTATCCTTTGCTACGGCTATAGGAGCGGAGATACCGCCGGAATTTGTACCAAAGGAAGCGGTTGAACAGTTCTACTCTGAGCATTACGCCCGAATTATCCTTTACACAGACACCGCCGAGGAGGGTACAGATGCCTTTGATACTGTGCAGAATGTTTTGGATACGGCAGCGGTGTATTACGACACGTATTATCTGGCAGGACAAAGTGCCACACTGTACGATATGAAGAATGTTGTTTCAATGGACACAGGGCTTATTAATCTCATAGCTGTAATAGGTATATTTATTGTACTGCTTATTACATTCCGTTCTCTGAGTATACCGTTATTTTTACTGTTTTCAATTGAAACGGCAATATGGATTAATCTTTCCTTTCCTTATTTCACCGATCAGCCCTTAAGCTTTATTGGGTACTTAATAATAAGCACGGTGCAGCTTGGGGCAACAGTGGACTATGCTATATTGTTCACCAATGCTTATTTGAATAATAGAAAAATGCTTCCGAAAAAAGAAGCTATGCAAGCAACCATAGGGGATAATCTGGTGGCAATCCTTACATCTGCCGGTATTCTTGCAACCGCAGGCTTTACATTGGCTTTTACTACAAGCAATCCGGTTATTGGTGAGCTTGGAACCTTGCTGGGCAGAGGAACACTGTTGTCCCTTATTATGGTGGCATGTGTGCTTCCAGCCCTGCTGCTGTTGTTTGACAAACTTATACAAAAGACCACCCTGAAAAATCAATTTTACAACAATCATAGATTGTAATAATCGTAGATTGTAATAATTAATAATAAGGAGTTTAATAGTGATGAAAAAGATATTATCCTTTGTTTTGGTATTCGCTTTGTTATTTTCGGCTATCTCGGCATCATCCGAAGGTATTCCTTCCCCAAAAGAAGAAGTCGTTTACGGCATACTTAAGTTAGACGGAAGTGTGAACAGTCTTTATGTAGTGAATATATTTAATGGCGGTGCAATTACCGATTATGGCAGTTATTCTGATATACGCAATATGACAACCTCCGAAAAGCTCAGTCAGAATGGAGAACAAATAACAATAAATACTAATGCTGATAAGTTTTATTATCAAGGAACTTTAGAAAAGAAGGATCTGCCTTGGGATATTGCTATAAAGTTTTTTTTGGATGGTAAAGAAATTTCGGGAAGTGATCTTGCAGGAAAAGGCGGCAAGTTAGAAATTAATATGTCGGTAAAACAAAACAACAAGATCAACAGCACTTTTTTTGATAATTATGCTCTGCAAATTGCACTATCCCTTGACAACAAGCTGTGCTCCAATATAAAAACCGACAATGCCACCATTGCCGAAGCAGGAAGCAAAAAGCAGCTTTCTTACACTGTTTTACCAAGCAACGGTATTGATATTACTGTAACAGCCGATGTTCGTGATTTTGAAATGGAGCCGATAACAATAAACGGCATCAAGCTATCCCTTGGTATAGCCGTTGACAGCGATGAATTTACGAACCAGATCCAAGAGCTTTCTGATGCCATAAAAAAACTTGATAACGGTGCTTTTGAATTATTGAAGGGTCTTAGTCAGTTATCAGAGGGAATGCAAAAATATACTGATGGAATGAAGTCCTTTAATGACGGTCTTTTACAGCTTTCAGGAGGTGCGGATAAGCTGGATACCGGAGCAGCGGCATTGAAAAACGGTTTATCCGAATTAGCAAAGCAGAATGATGCTTTAATAAAGGGTGCATTGGCAATACAGCAAGCTGCATTTGATTCGGTCAATGGAAAGCTGAGTGAAATGGGGTTAGGTCTTCCTGCTCTCACGCCTGAGAATTACAGCATAGTATTGTCATCTATTCCCGACCTTTCTGCTGTGAAAAAACAGCTTGATGGTGCGGTACAGTTTACACAGGGCTTGAAAGGATATACGGAAGGTGTGTCACAGCTTGGCAAAGGTGCGTCGGATTTGGCAAAAGGTACATCGGAATTTAAGTCCTCATCCTCTATAATAGCAGCATCCGCAAATGAGCTTTACAGCGCAGGAGCGGAGCTGAATGCCGCAATAAAAGAGCTTCGTGAGGGTCTTGCTTCTTATAAGGACGGCACAAAAAAATTAAGGAATGGCACATCTGATATGGATTTGGAAATAAATAATAAGATCGATGAAATGCTTGGCAGTATTTCCGGCAAGGGTGATAAGGTAATATCCTTTGTGTCATACAAAAACACTAATGTTTCTGCTGTGCAGTTTGTTTTAAAGACTGCTTCGATAAGTGTACCAGGAGTTCAAAAAGCTGCTGCCCCAAAACCTGTTCAGTTAAGTTTTTGGCAGAAGCTATTGAAGTTGTTTGGCTTTAAATATGCGTAAATTGAAGCCTTTGGACTGTTTGGATCCAAAGGCTTGATTTGTGTTTTAGAAAAGTCTAAGCGGAAAAGGACGGCTAGGGTATAAAGTCACCCTAGCCGTCTTTCACCTATTCTTTATTCAATTATACATATATAGACTGTATTTCTTTACAGCTTTCCAGAAGTTCAGCTAATGTACCTTGAGCCTCTATACTTCCATCCTTCATAACTATTATGTGGTCTGCATACTGTAATGCTATTTTACGGTTGGAAACCACCAAGCAGGTTTTTTCCTTCAGTTCAAAAATCCTATTCCATAAGGTACTTTCAGTATTTACATCAAGAGCACTAGATATATCGTCTAAAACCATCAGTTCAGAATTTCTTATAAACATACGTGCTGCTGCAACCCTTTGTATCTGACCACCAGAAAGCTTTACACCGCGAGAACCTACGAGGGTCTCAAGACCATTCTCAAGTGTCTCAATATCCTTTTCCATAACTGCCAGATAAATTGCTTTGTTCAAATCCATATCGTCTTCATATATCCCTAGCAGTATATTATCTCTCACTGTTTCACTCATAAGCCGTGGTACTTGCGCTACATAAGCACTTTTGGGGTATACAAAATGATTGGAAGGATCACTTATCCTTTTGCCATTCCATAAAATCTCCCCTGACCCAACAGGGAGTAATCCGAGAATAGCTCTAATCAGTGTAGTCTTGCCTGAACCTATTTTCCCACAGATTACTGTAAAGGAACCTCTTTTTAAATTAAAGCTTATGTCTGATATGCCTCCCCCAGTAGCAGGGTAACGATAGGACAGTCCTTTCAATTCAAGTTCTCTGAATTTATCATCCTCTGATAATTGTATCCGTTCTATTACGGGAAGCTGTCCTTTTAGGTATAAAGGATTGTGTTGAACTATTTCTTCAATAGGTGTATCTTCCATCAAATCTGCTATTCTCTGAAAGGATATACAGGTCTGCTGATAGTGTGCTATATATTTACCAAAAAATTGAGTAAAATCTGCTACAAATCCTAAATAATATACAAAGACCGCAAAATCTCCTACACTAAAGCTTCCGTTTTTCATTGATTGTGCTACAAGCAAAAGTATAAGACCGGTTCCCAAACTGATAGTATTCTCATATATTGATTCAAGCATTTGTGTAAATAGGGTGTCTCTGAGCATGAGCTTATGCCTTTTTTGATTTAAGGACTGAAAATGCTTTATTATATGCTCCTCTGCTCCAGATACCTTTACAGCTTGTACGGTGCTGAATATTTCTCCTATTATTCCATTTACTGCACCTGTTGCTTTACGGCTATCACGCCTATATTTTTCAACCCTGCCATTTGCTTTATTAGCTATTACTATAACTAATGCTAAGGGCGTAAATACCAATAGTGTAATTTTTGCATCTATTCCCATAAGTATAGCAATAGCACAAATGGCAAATATAAGGTTTCCTAACAAATCCATTATCCAATCTACAGCATCCTCAATTTGACTGGCATCATCCCTGAAACTATTCAGTATTTCACCAGTAGATGTTTTTGACGGATTTGCTCCAGGTCGTTTCATCAAGATTTCAAGCAGGTTGCGTCTGATAAGAGAGCTTTGCTTAAAGCGAAAGAAAATGTCTATTCTTGCTCCCATATATATTAATACAGCTCTGCTAATAGCAACAACAGCTATCATTGCCAATATGCTCCATAAGTTTGTATCTACAACCGCATTTTCGCTTAAAATATCAAAAAACTTCTTAGCTAGTAGTCCTGGTATTAGTGGAGAGGTAAATATAAGTATCCATACCAAACAGTCTGCAAAATATAAAAACGGGCAGTAGCATATCATTCTCCACATAAGCTTCAATGGCTTCTTTTTCCCAATCTCCTGCATTATGCAAGCACCTCCTCTATACCCATTCTTAATAGCTTGCTGAATTTTGAATTTTTATCAGACATCAGTTCTATGCGGTTTCCAAACTCTGCTACACAGCCGTCTTCAAGCACTAATATATAATCCGCTCTCTCAACAGTAGATATACGGTGAGCTATTATCATGCAGGTTGTATTTTTTAACAGCTTGTCTATAGCTTTCTCGATTAGCTTCTCAGTAATTGGATCGAGTCGAGAGGATGCCTCGTCAAGTATTATAAATGCTGGATTTCTTAGAAAGACTCTGACAAAGGCAAGCAGTTGTGCTTCTCCTGCCGATAAGCCTCCGCCGGAACAATCAATCATTGTATCAAGTCCATCAGGCAGGTTGTCTAGCCATGTATCAAGACCTACATCCTTTATTGCATTAATTATTACTTCATCCCCAATATTATGATTAAATAATGTTAAATTTTCTCTAACAGTTGCATTAAATAACTGGACATCCTGAGTAACATAAGCTACATGCTCTCTTAAACTTTTTAACTGAATAGAGCTTAACAACTTTCCATCTATATATATTTCTCCATTGGTGGGTTCAAAAAGCCTTACCAGCAGTCTTGCAAGTGTGGTTTTACCGCTTCCAGTACGCCCAAGAACTCCTAATATTTTTCCCGGCTCTAATTCAATTGAAATATCTTTAAGAACAGGTACATTAATTTCATATTCAAAATGTAAATTTTCTATTTTTATTGATACAGGTCCCATACATTTCAGAGGCACTTCCCCTTCTTTTATCGTGGGCTTCATATCGAAAAGCTCTTTGATGCGTGTAACGCTGGCTCCTGCTACCTGTAGTTCTTGAAGCTGGTGTCTTATTTGCTCTATTGGTCTGTTCAGTAGTTCCGTATAATAAAATATAAGATAAACTGTACCAATTGTTATGGCACCCTTCAACCATAGATAACCACCTATTCCAAATGCAACAATATTTCCAAATGCAAATACAATTATTATAGTTATCCATACTAAATAGCCCATGGTGCCAGACTTTCTTCTTATTGGATACCACCTGCGTAAAAACTCATAGAACCTATGCATTGTATTGTGAAATGCCCCACTGGAACGAATGTCCTCTGTGCTTGAAATCTGTTCGCCGATAAATCCGAAAAAATTTGCACTCATCTCTCTAGAGCTACTCCAGCTTTTTACTGCAATGGGCTGCACCTTATACAGTATGGTAGTTCCAATGATACAGAACATAGACAGACCAAGACCTACACGCCAATCCTCAATAAATAGCAATGTAATTATGCCTAGTATCAATGCAAAATTATTAATCAGATTAAATAAAAGCCTGGAGAAAAAACTGAATAATGAAGAGACATCTCCGTCAAGTCTTTCTTGAAGTTCTCCCGGAAGGTGGGATTTGTGAAAAGACATGTCTAAGCTTATACAATGCTCTAATAAATCTTCTCTTAAAGCATTTGTTGAAGACCAGCCTACATCTTGACTTACATATGTGGATGCAACAACAACCAACTGCTTTATAAGAGAAATACCTATAAAAGCTAGTGCGGCTGATATCAGGTGCTTGGCAGAATCACCCTTAGCTGCTTCGTCTATAAAAAAACGCACTATTTGCGGGTTGATTAGCTGCAACACAATACTTCCTGTCATCAGTGCCGCCAATATTATTAATTTTTTTTTGTAAGGTCTTAGGTATTTTTTCAAAAGTAATATATACTCTTTTATAGAAACTTTCATAGATGCCCCCTTAATTATATATGGTTTTTTAGAAACTGTACTATATTTAATCATATTACCCGCACCTGTGTTAATAGATATGGTTGTCCACGAACTATCCACATTATATTATAGATAACCAACTATATAACCTGAATGAAAAGACGGTCTACCCGGCTTTTCATCAGCAATCAACGAAAATAAAGCAAATCTAGGGAAGTGACCCAAGACAGACGCAGCTTTATTTTCGTATTAAATCTAATTTTAAAGTTGTTTCTCTATAACAAAGAAGCTGTAATGTTTTTTTAAGCAAATATCCGCTTAAATTAATTTATCTGAGCGTTCCTACTATAAAACATAAATCAATGGTTATACTATCTATTTTCATATCCAATGCTTTTTGAATTTTTTCACTGCTTACTTCCCAAGAAAGTGGTGTCATTTGAATGATCCTTTCCAGATTCTCTCTATCTAGCTCAACAGTATATAATATATTATCTTGTTCTATGATTCTAAGATTGTCAGAAAAGTGCTTAATAACCTTTTCATTAGAATATTTTTGTTTATCTGTGTCATCATAAAATATATTTCTTAGTTCTACTAGATAGTTACTATTAGGTATTACTTTTATTAAAATACCATCCTTTTTTAAAATTCTATTAAACTGAGAATAGTTTGAGGGTGTAAAAATATTAAATACAATATCAAATTGCTTGCTCATAAAGGGGATTTTGGCTAAATCTGCCACACACCAAATTATATCACCATATTCTCTAGACGCTATTTTTATGGCTTCCTTTTCAATATCTATACCTAATCCTCTAAAATTCATAGTGTATTTGTTTTTCAAAGCTTCAATAGTATTGGCTAAATGTGAGCCTTCTCCACATCCAACGTCCAAAATGTTTATGCTGCTTTCTTTACAATCTTTCAAATAATATGTATCTACCAAGCTGGTAATCTTGGTTATCATTTGGTCGAATACACCTTGCTTACATACCTTGTTTCTTGATTCAAACAGCTTCTTATCATAGTGAGTATCTACTGAATTAAGCAGAAAGTTGATATATCCAGTCTTGGATATATCAAAACAATGCTTACTTTTGCATACTAAGCTTTTACCATTAATAACTCTTATATTTTTGTTACATTTAGGACATAAAAACAATTTTTCGTTTTGCTTTATAAGTGTTTTGGCTAAATCACTGTTTTTCATTTTTCCTCCAAAAACATCCCGAATTGCAGGATACTATTCTTTTTATTAGAAAGACTTGATTTTTTGATAAATTTGCTACTCTATAGTTTTTTGTTAAAACCGGCATTTTCTGATACTGTTTCATAGTACAAAATCTACTGCCAATAATTATACATATTATCACACAACAAAATCACAAATCAACATATTCCAAGAATTATTATAAAACTATTAGAAAATGTCGGTTTAAGTTATACACTTATAATTCTAAGCTAGTATTTCTTAGTATGGACTCAATTATTTCAATATTTCTTGAATAATTCTCCCCTGATAACATATCAATATGAGCCCCATACCCATTGTAGTATACACATTTGCCTGACGTATATAAATCCCATTTTCGTATTTCACTATTATCTAATATGCTTGATTGTATATAATGAATATCTGCATTTATAGTCCCTTGATGTACAATACCTCTAAAATATGCTCCGTAAGAAATTGTCTTTTCTAATATTTCATGACTATGAACATCGTATATTTTGTATTCTTCAATCTTTTCCTTTAATTCATCTATTCGTTGATTCTCATTTTCATTGAATCTTTTCTTTACTTCATCAGTCACAACAGCAGAATCCATAATAATTAACTTATTAACTACTTTGTTTCTTTTTTCTAATTCTTTAGCAACTTCAAATGCCATGTTTCCACCTATTGAATACCCAAACAAAATATATTCACCCTCAGACTGAGTTTTTACTATATAGTCAGTATATTCTTCTACTATGTTTTGCTTATTAGTGAAATTAAATGAATATACCGCATAGTTAGATAGCTTTTCTGCTACCTCTTTATATGCTATACCGTACCCAAGAATAGGTGGAAAGCAAAAGATTTTATTGTCCTTTTCCTCATTTAAAAGTGCTGCCAACTGTTCATCCTCACTTATAAATGCTTTAATTATTAAACTGGACATATTTTTTATAGTAAGGTGCTTAAATAGATTTGTCATCTTTACATTAACCTTAAACACCTGGTTAATTTTATTTGCAAGAGATATCAGATTCAGAGAATGTCCTCCCACCTCAAAAAAGTTATCATTTATTCCTATTCTTTGTATGTTTAATACTTCTTTCCATATATCTGCCAGTTTTTCTTCAATTTCATTTCCTGGGGCTTCATATTCCACTCCTGTTGTTATGTCTCCATCCGGCTCCGGCAGCGACTTTCGGTCTACCTTTCCATTGGGTGTAAGCGGCAGTTTCTCTAGTTTTAAAAAGTACGATGGTATCATATATCCTGGCAAATCTTTAGAAAGATATTCTCTTAGTTCTGCTGCGTTAAATTCTCCTTTGCCTATTATATAAGCACACAAGTATTTGTCATTATTTTTACCTTCTTTTATAGCTACTACCGCTTCTTTCACCAGATCATGTTCTAGAAGCTTATTCTCTATTTCCCCTAGTTCTATCCTAAAGCCTCTTATCTTTACCTGATGATCTATACGTCCTAGAAATTCTATGCTGCCATCAGGAAGCCATCTTGCAAGGTCTCCTGTACGGTACATTTTTGTTTCAGGTATAAATGGGTTATCTGTAAACTTCTCCGTGGTTAACTCTGGTCTGTTGAGATATCCTCTAGCTAATCCATCTCCGCCGACACATAGTTCACCTTTTATTCCTATTGGCTGTAGGTTATTGGTTTTGTCTATTATGTATGCTGTTGAGTTACTGATAGGTTTTCCTATAGGTATATTATTACTGTGTTCTTTATCTATAACATAACAGGTTGAAAAAGTAGTATTTTCTGTAGGTCCATAACCATTAACAATTTTTATATCTTTATATTTATCTTTTATTGTATTTATATGCTTTGGTGATAATACATCGCCGCCTACTAAAAGATACCTAAGCCCGTTAAATATATCTTCCCTTTGCTGAACTAGTCTGTTAAATAGAGAAGAAGTCAGCCATAGTATTGTTATTTTATTTCGTTCTATGATTTTTCCAAGCTTATTTGCATCTAATATATTACTTGCATCCGTAAGATGTAATTCAAGACCATTCAGTAACGCTCCCCATATTTCAAAGGTACATGCATCGAATACTATTGCTCCCGTTTGCAATATTCTATCATCACTTCTGAATTCTATATAATTTGTACTTTTAACCAATCTGACTACGTTCCTATGTTCAATCATTACACCCTTTGGTTTTCCTGTACTGCCAGATGTATACATAATACAGCAAAGATCTTCCGCTTTATTTAATACCCATGGATTGCTGCTATCCCCTGTATATATTTTTATATCTTTTAATCCTATTTTTTCTAGTTTTTCATTAGAGCTATTTACAAACTCAGCCTGTGTCAGAAGTAGTTTTGCGTTGCTATCCTGTAACATAAATTCTATTCTATCTTTAGGATATTCCGGGTCTATGGGCAAATAAGCTGCTCCAGCTTTAAGTACTCCTAGAATTCCTATTACCATTTCCGGAGAACGCTCTACCATTAGTGCTGCTACATCTTCAGCTTTTATTCCTTTCATCTTCAGCACTCTTGCCAATTGATTTGACTTTTCGTTTAGTTCTTTATAGGTTAGCCGCTGCTCTCCATATACTAATGCTATGTTATCAGGTATTGTTTCTGCTTGCTCTTCAAACAGCTCTTGAATAGTTTTATGCTTAGGATATTCAACTGCTGTATTATTGAACGATACAAGCATCTGGTATTTTTCCTCCTCTGAAAGTATCTGTATATCCCGCAGCATTATGCTCGGCCTACTTACTACTGTATTTATTACTTGATTTATATGGCTTAGCAAGTTCAATACCTGTGCATCTTCATATACTGCACCATTGTACCTTATTCTTATTGTTACTTCTTCCCCAGGTGATACTATTATGTTAATTCCATAATTTGTCTGTTCAAATACCTCCACAGCCTTTATTTCAAAACCTAGTCTATTCTCCTGCGTACTATTTTCTATTTCTTTTTCCATAGGATAATTTTCAAATACTAAAATATTGTCTATAAGCTCATTCTTTAATTCGCTTATTAATTGAACTTCCGCCAAGGATATATATTCGTATTTACTTGATTCGGCTGCCTGCCTCTGAAGCTTCTTTGCTGCTTCTTCCATACTTTCCAGTCCGCTTACCCTGAACCTTACAGGTACAGTATTAATAAATAGCCCCACCATATTCTCTATCCCAGCTACTTCAGAAGGTCTTCCCGATACTACTGCCCCAAACACAACATCTTCTGTGTTGTTGTATCTTTGCAGTATAACTCCCCATACAGTCTGAATAACTGTACTCAATGTGACCTCTGCTCCTTGAGCAAGCTTAACCAAGCCCTTACTTATATCTTTATTAAGCACCATTACTTTTTCTCTATTTTGGTATTCTTCACCATTTTTTGATGTTTTTATTACTGGCACTGATGATTTATGTTCAAAGCCTTCAAGATATCTTTTCCAATAAGCTATTGCTTCTTCTTTGTCCTGTTCTTCCAGCCAGGATATATACCTGCCATATGCTTCTACTTTTTCTATATCTATTTTTTTTCTTTCTTTTATACTTATATAGCTGTCAAAAAAGTCTTTTATTACGAGGCTTAAACACCATCCATCCATAATTATATGGTGGAAGCTCCATATAACTGCATATTTATCATGATCTAGCTTTAAGATAGATACTCTTATTGGAATATCCATTTTTAGATTAAAGCCCTTTTCTTTATCTTTTTGTTTATATTCTTCTACATATTCTTCTTTCTTTTCTTTTTCAAGTGCCATTATGTCCT
The DNA here is from genome assembly GCA_937930535.1 of uncultured Clostridia bacterium. Lineage (GTDB taxonomy): Bacteria > Bacillota > Clostridia > Lutisporales > Lutisporaceae > CALGKJ01. Next base: position 52,664 of record CALGKJ010000061.1, on the reverse strand, counting down.
CATAATGTATTGCTGTTTTTATATCTTTTAGAATTACCTGTACAGGTTTCTTTACCCCTTCGTGTACAAATACAGTTCTTAGTACATCATATTTGTTTATTACTTTATTAAAGCTTTCCTCGAACAGCTTTATATCTATATTACCTTCTATATTTAGTACCATTTGTTCAAAGTATACATTTGACTTGTTATCAAGGAGTGTATAAAACAACATTCCTTCCTGCATTGGCGACAGCGTATATATATCGGATATTTGAGGCTCTATTATTCCTATTTCAGCTAATCTTTTCTTTATTAAATTAAACTCTTCTAATGCTATTCTTTTTCCAGTTGTATCACTTGGTGTAAGCTCTGTATATTCTTTATCTGCACAGTGCTTAATCAGCTCTATCAGATTTTTAGCATAGTTCTTTGACAACTCTTCTATTGTAGTTTTGTTATACTCATTCCTATCATATTTAAAGCTCATGTACAGCTTTTTGTTTATTATCATACCGCTTACATCCAGACTGTAGTTCCTTTGTGCCTCCAAGCTTATGCTGTTTCCTGCTGATATATGTGATACCTGAAATACTTCTGTATTTATATCCTTATCAAACTGTCCCAGATAGTTAAAGCATATCTCTGAACTTCTTTCAAAGCTTAAACCTTTTTTATTTTCCTGTGATGTTATGTATTTTAATATTCCATAGCCTATTCCCTTATTAGGTATTTGTCTCAATGTTTCTTTTGTCTTTACTACTGAATGCGAAAGACCTTCTGTGCCATGCATGTCCAGTATTACTGGGAATTGGGATGTAAACCAGCCAACTGTTCTAGTTATATCTATGCCCTTTATTTCCAGCTCTCTGCCATGCCCCTCAAGATTTATCAGTACTTTATCACATCCGGTCCACTTGTTTATTGTCATTCCTAGTGATGTAAGCAAAATATCGTTTATTTCAGTATTGTATGCACTGTTTACTTTTTTCAGCAGAGTTTCTGTTTCTGCTTCTGATAACTCTATTGATTCTGCTGCTGTATCCTTTGTCTTTCCAATATTCACTATATTATCTTTAGGAAGCGGCAATACTTCTGTTTCTTCTATGCGTTTCCAATAATCAAGCTCCTTTAATTGTTTTTTGCTATTTGCATACTTTTTTAGTTCTTCACCCCATAGTTTGAAGGAATCTGTCTTATCCTGAAGTACTATTTCTTCTCCCTTTACTGCCTGACTGTATGCTTTGGATAAATCTTCAAATATTATTCTCCATGATACACCGTCCACAACCAGATGATGTATTGTTATCAGAAGGTGATCGCCTTCACTTGTCTTGAATAGTCCCAGCTTTACCAGTGGTCCATTTCTTAGATCCATGCTGCTTTGTATTTTGTTTGCTTCGGTAGGTATTATATCCCCATAATTTTCTTCATTTTTCAGGTCAAATACTTTAAGCTCATACAACTGTCCTTCAATACCTCTATTTATTTGTATCACTTTATTTTCTTGTATTTTATAAACCGCTCTTAGTATATCATGGTGCTCTGTTATCTTCTCAAAAGCTTTATTCAGTGCTTCTTCATCAAAGCTTTCCTTGCTGTACAGCATTACTGCCTGATTCCAGTGATGCTTGTCTATATAATCATTATCAAAAAACCATTTCTGTATTGGCGTCAATTCTATTTCTTCTGTTATTATACCTTGCTCTGCAATATTCGTATTGTAAGTTACATAATTTGATACTTCCTTTATTGATGGATATTGCAGAATATGCTTTACCTCTAGCTTCATCTTATATCTTTGGAGTCTCGAACATACTTGTATTGCTTTTATAGAGTCTCCTCCCAGCATAAAAAAGCTGTCATTTATTCCCATTGTATCTGCCCCCAACACTTCTCTCCATATCTCTGACAGCTTTTCTTCTATTTCATTTCTCGGAGCTTCGTATTCTGCACCTGTACTGACACTTTTATCAGGCTCTGGTAATGCCTTTCTGTCTATTTTCCCATTTGATGTCAATGGCAGCTTATCCATCTGCATGAAGTATGATGGTATCATATAATCTGGTAAATCCTTGGACAAATACTCCCTCAGCTCTCCTATTGTTAATTCTCTTGTCCCTGCTATATATGCACATAAATACTTGTTTCCGCTGCTATCATCTTTAGTTGATACTACCGCTTCCTTTATAGCCCCATGCCTTATAAGCTTATTTTCTATTTCACCCAGTTCTATTCTATGTCCTCTTATCTTTACTTGATGGTCTATACGTCCTAGATATTCCATTTCCCCAGTTGGAAGCATTCTTACCAAGTCACCGGATTTATACAAGCGTTCTCCTTCTTTGTATGGATTATTAATAAATTTTTCTGCTGTAAGCTCTGGTCTGTTTAGATATCCTCTGCATACACCGTCTCCACCTACACATAGCTCTCCGGCAGCCCCTATGGGAAGCAGCTTCATATCTCTATCCATTACATATGCCGTCAGTGTAGGTATTGGCTTGCCTATATTACTTATATTATTTTCTATTTCATGCTCTGTTATTTCCTTATAGGTTACATGTACTGTGGTCTCTGTTATTCCATACATGTTTATCAGCTTTGTGCCGGGATATTTCTCCCTCCAGCTTTTTAGCATAATTGGCTTTAATGCTTCTCCGCCGAATATTACATATCTTATGGAAAGTTCCTTTTCCTTTATGCTTACCTCTTCATTTGAAAGGTTATAAAAGGCTGTTGGTGTTTGGTTCAAAATCGTTACTTTTTCCTTCTTCAGCAGCTCCAAATACTTCCTTGGCTGACGGGCTGTTAACTTTGGCACTATTACCAGCTTTCCTCCGTAAAATAATGCACCGTACATCTCCCATACCGAGAAATCGAAACAAAAAGAGTGGAACATTGTCCATACATCTTCGCTGGTAAAGTCAAACTGTATCTTGTTATTGAACATTAATCTGACTACATTCTTGTGCTCTATCATCGCACCCTTTGGCTTGCCTGTTGTCCCTGATGTATATATTACATATGCAAGATCATTAGGACTGCTTTTATCCGGCAGTTCTGTCATAATTTCATCATATACATTTTCATCTTCTACATATAATACTTGTCCGGTAAACTTCACTAAAGCTTCAAATTTCTTATTTGTCAGTACTATTTTTGTTTTACTATCCTCTAATGTATATTTTATTCTATCCTGCGGATACTCCGGGTCTATTGGAAGATAAGCGCCCCCAGCCTTTAATACTGCTAAGATTGACACTATCATTTCTATTGAACGGTCTAATAATATACCTATTATATCATTGTTATTTATATCCAGTTTCTTTAAAGTTCTTGCTAGCCTATTTGCCCTTTCATTTAACTCCTTGTATGTTAACTTCTTGTCCTCCAATGTTACTGCTATATTGTCAGGTGTTCTTTGTACTTGCTCTCTGAATATATCATGTATTGTTTTATTTTTGGGATACTCTGCTGCTGTATTATTAAAGGAAACCAGCAGTTGCTGCCATTCTTCTTTTGTAAGTATTTGTATGTCTTCAAGCTTAATATCAAGATTATCCAGCATCATATCAAGCAGACTAATTAAATGCTTAGTTATTCTTTGAATTGTGCTTTCTGAGTAAAATTGCTTATTATAGCTTATATCACAGCTTATTGACTCATAATCCTTTTTAAAAACAAATACGATATTTGGACTTAAACCTTTTAGATAATCTGTTTCATGTATGTTTTTTAAAAGTACTACTGTTTTAAAGAAATCTGATATATTATTGACACTAAGTGCTTTTGTGTTTTCAATCAGTACATCTAATGGTATATTTTGATTAGATAAAGCTTCATTAAAAATTTTTCTTGTATTTATTAGGAATTCTTTAAACGACATGTTCACATCTATCGAGTTTCTAAGTATCAGAATTTTATTTATTAAATCATCTTCAGCTTCCTGCCTGTAAACTGTTGAACCTGTTATTGAATCTCTGTTTCCAGTATATTTGTATAACAAAATTTTTACTGCTGTTAACAATATACAGTAAATATTCTCGTCTGAGGCTTTTGCTATTTTTATTATTTTTTCACTTACACTGTCTGGCAGATTAAAGTTAATCTGACTTCTCTCTAAGCAATTTATTAGTGAAGTTTTTGCATTGTCATAGGGGAAGCAGCTTATTTCTTCTATCCCACCAAGTATGTTTTCCCAAAATTCTTTCTCTATCTTAGTATCTTCACTATATATCAAGGCTTGTCTTTCCAGTCTATCCATTATGTGTTTACACCTTCCTGACCTAGTATATTTGTTTGTCATAAAGGGCTTTAAGCTATATTTAAACTAAGCCTTAGCTTAAAACCCTTTACTGAGCATTTTTTATAGCTGCAGCTTAAAAGTCAAAATCAACCTCTTCTTTTTTTACATTTATCTTCTTAAAATTTGTCTTTACATTGAACGTTGACAATTTGGCATCCGTATTTTTAACTATTTCCCATAGCAAATCCTTATAATTTTCCAGTATCCTATATGCTGAGCTTTTGTTAAATAGCTTTGTCAGATAGGAGAGGTTTAATACTATCGTGCTAGTACCTTCAAATATTTCTATCATTAAGTCAAACTTGGTCGTTTTTGTATTTGTTTTATACCCGCTTACCTTTAATCCATCTATACTGGCTTCTGTCATTGTTATATTCTGCATTGCAAACATAATGTCAAATAGCGGATTCCTGCTCATATCTCTTAGTATATTTAGTTTTTCTACAAGCTCTTCAAATTGATAATCCTGATTATCATAAGCCTTTAGAGCATTGTTTTTTACTTCCTCTATAAATTCTCTTGCAGTTTTCTCTCCCCTTGGATAGTTCCTCATGGCAAGGGTATTTACAAATATACCTATTATGTTTTCCAAATCCGCATGTGGTCTTCCCGCTATTGGAGTCCCTACTACTATATCTTCCTGTCCGCTGTATTTTGATAATAAAATATTAAAGGCTGCCAACATCACCATGTACATGGTACTTCCTGTCTCTCTTGCTATGTTCCTTAACTTTTCTGTCAATTCTTCCTCCAGCTCAAAGCTTATCCTGTCCCCCTCAAAGCTTTGCATAGCTGGTCTAGAATAATCTGTCGGAAGGTTTAGTACCGGTATGTCTCCTGCGAACTGACTCAACCAATACTCCTCCTGCTTCTTTATCCTTGTACTCCTGAATAACTTATTCTGCCATTCCGCAAAATCCTTGTATTGTATCCTTAGAGGAGCAAGTTCTTTTCCCGAATATAATTCAACAAACTCCTTGACTAATATTTCCATGGATATACCATCTGATATTATATGGTGCATGTCGTACATCAAAATATACTTTTCCAATGTAATATCTTTAGATACATTAACTAATCCCACTCTTAGCAGCGGTGCCTTATTCAAGTCAAAACTTCTTATAAAGCGGCTGACTATTTTTTCAATTTCTTTTTCTTCTATAGATTGTAAATCAACATATTCTACTTTGAATTCCACTTCCTTGTATATTTTTTGTATTATTCCCTCTTGTCCTAATTCAAAGCCAGTTCTAAAAGCTTCATGTCTTTGTATTAACCTTTTAAAAGCTTCCCTCAATCTTTCTATGTCCAGCATACCTTCTATCACTAGTACACCCGGCATATTATAACTTGTACTATTCAAATCAATTTGCTGCAAGGTATACATTCTTTTTTGGGCTGACGAAGCTTCATAATACTCCTTTTCCTCAGCCGCATTTATTGTTGTGTACATATTCTTTTCCACACTACTGATATATTCTGCTATTCCCTTTACCGTCAAAAGCTTGAATATCTCACTTAAAGGAACTTCCACATCAAAGATCTTGTGTATCTTTGCTGCCAAGCTTATAGCTTTTAGTGAGTGTCCTCCTAGTTCAAAGAAGTTATCGTTTATTCCTATTTTATCTACTCCCAGAACCTCCCTCCATATTTCTACAAGCTTGGCTTCTGTTTCATTCCTTGTTTCCTCAAACTCTGCTCCTGTTATCAGACTTCCATCCGGCTCTGGCAGTGCCTTTCTGTCTACCTTTCCATTTGCAGTCAGCGGCAGCTTGTCCATTTGGATAAAATATGACGGTATCATGTAATCTGGCAATATATTGAGTAAATAGTTTCTTACTTTCTCTGTAGTCAATACATTATCTTGAATAATACTAACTTCGCTCTTATTCCATACATCCTTTGCTGCTGCTTCCTTTGCCAGTTCTCTACTTTTTGCATATACAGTGTATAATCCGCTATTTTCTAATCCTTCCTCTACTCCTATAAATACCACATACCCATTTTGATTGAGCAGTTCCGTGATTTTATCTATTTCACCGTTTATTTCGTGCACTTCAATAACTATTTGCTTTATTTTCGCCCAATCATGATTATGTATTCCCATAAGAACATCCATTTCACTTTTCTCAACATCTATCTTTAGTAAGTCTATTTTTTCTATATTATTCTCCTTTATTACTTCTGACAGAGTTTTTAACTGGCATTTAAAGTCTTCCTTTTGAAATCTTTCCTGAATCAGCTCTGATTTGTATTTCTCTACACTTTCCTTTTCTTCCATTTTCAAATCATTTAAATCAGTCATAGAATTTTCAAACAATTCCTTATCTTTTGCTGTGTTGCCATAACAGCCAGACATTATAGTAGCCTTGGGATAGTATGTAAATGTGGTTTCTTTATTTGTATCTGAAATACCATAGTTAAATATTTTAGTTCCATTTGTATACAATTGACAATTACAGTCCAAAACCTCAAAAACTTTGGGTATAGGTTCAAAGGCATATATGTTTGCGTTTTCACAAACACCATTTACATATAATGTAAACATTCCTATATTTGCACCTATATCAAAAACACAATCATTGTCCTTTATTTCTATTCCATATTGAAAATAGCTTTGGTCCTCAAATATTTCCTTATACATAAAATCTGTTTCATTTCTATTTAAATGTAATATGGACATATTGTTAGGCAATTTATATCTTTTCTTTCCGTTATATAGTTCCATATTTTTTTTATCTACAGCAATATAAGCTGCTAAATACCCAACTCCAAAATTATCTTTCCTATGGATAATTACCGAATCCTTTATGTATGGGCATTTATTAAGTGCATTTTCTACTTCCCCAAGCTCTATTCTAAATCCGCGTATTTTTACCTGGTCATCTATTCTGCCCAGGAACTCTATGTTTCCATCAGGCAGCCATTTAGCAAGATCTCCTGTTTTGTACATTCTTGTTCCCTCTTCAAAGGGATTATTGACAAACTTCTCTGCTGTCAGCTCAGGTCTGTTAAGATATCCTCTTGCTAGTCCTACTCCTGCTATGCAGAGCTCTCCCGATACTCCTACAGGCTGTAATTTATTATTTTTATCAACAATATATAGTTTTATATTATCTATTGGTTTGCCGATCGGAACCTTATCCAGCTCTTTATCTATGGTACAGTCGAAATATGATACATCTATTGCTGCCTCTGTAGGACCATATAGGTTTGCAAGTAAAGTGCCGCAGTTTTTGTTTATTAATCTATTGAACATTTCAACCTGGTGCAGTGTCAGCGCTTCTCCGCTTGCAAACACTTGTCTCAGGCTTTTTAATCTGCTTAGTTCTCCATTTATCTTTAAATGCTCAAGAAACATATTTAACATAGAAGGTACAAAATGCATTACTGTTATGTTATGCTTTTCTATTGCTTTCACAATCTCTTGAGGGTCTTTTTCTGCTCCTTGGCTAAGCATACATACAGCGGCACCTTCTAAGGACCACCATATCAATTCCCATACTGATACATCGAAAGTATATGTAGTCTTCTGTAAAATCACATCCTTCTGGCACAATGGATATTGCTTTTGCATCCATTTCAGCCTGTTTATCAAGGAGTGATGCTCTATCATTGTTCCTTTAGGTTTGCCGGTAGAACCTGATGTATATATAACATATGCGAGATTTGTTGAGGTTGATATGTTATCCAGGTTCTCAACAGCTGCTTTATATATGTTTTCTTCCTCCAAATCAATTAAATCTTTTATGTTGACTCTGTCTGCCAGCTTCGTTTGTGTAAGCAGCAGCTTTGCTCCGCTATCCTCAAGGATATACTCTATCCTATCCGGTGGATAATCTGGACTTATTGGCAGATATGCTCCTCCTGCCTTCAATATCCCCATTATTCCTACTACCATTTCCAGTGATCGCTCTACCATTATTCCTACTATGCTGTCAGCTCTTACCCCTCTGTTTCTTAGCTCCCTTGCAAGCTGGTTTGACTTTTGATTAAGCTCTTTATATGTCAGCTTATTATCCTCAAATATAACTGCCACATTATCTGGTGTTTTCTCCACCTGTTCTTCAAACAACTCATGAACAGTTTTATTAAGCGGGTAATGTGCATAAGTATCGTTGAAGCTTTCTAATATCTGTTTCTTTTCTGCCTGGGAAGTTATATCTATATCCTTCAGCTTTATTTGCTTATCTTTGCTTATTACTTCAACTATTCTTTCAAAGTGAGCTGTCATTTTCTTTATAGTGTCTTTCTTAAATAGTTTAGTGCAAAATTCTACATAGATAACCAGCTTATCATCTGCTTCGCTTACTTCAAAAATCAAATCAAAAACTGAGATATTATGTTCCTGCTTATAGGGTTTAATTCTTAAATCCTTTAGTGATATATCTCCATTATGCATATTCTGCATTATGAACATAACATCAAATATAGGATTTCTGCTCATATCTCTTCTCACATTCAACGTATCCACTAATTCTTCAAACTGATAGTCCTGATTTTCATATGCTTTTAAAGAATTCTCTTTAACTCTTTGTAAAAACTCTGAAAAGCTTATATTTCTATCTGGATGATTCCTCATTACAAGAGTATTAATGAATATTCCTATTACGTTTTCTAAATCCGCATGGGATCTTCCAGCTATGGGGCTACCTATTACTATATCTTCCTGTCCGCTGTATTTTGATAATAGGATATTAAAGGCAGACAGCAGAACCATGTACATTGTGCTTCCTGTATCCTTCGCTATTCTTACTAAATCTCCAGTCTTCTTCCTATCCAGCTCAAAGCTTATTCTATCTCCTTCAAAGCTTTGTATTGCTGGTCTTGAGTAGTCTGTCGGCAGGTTTAATATGGGTATCTCTTCCTTTAATACCTCCAGCCAGTACTCCTCCTGCTTCTTTATCCTGTCTGATTTAAATAGCTCATCCTGCCATGCAGCATAATCCTTGTACTGAATTTTCAGCTCAGGCAGCTCCCTGCCTTCATATAAGTCTGCAAATTCTTTAAGCAGTATTGCCTTTGAAACTCCGTCAGATATTATATGATGCATATCATAAATCAGTATATGCCTTTTTGGATGTAGTTCGATTAGTCCTACTCTCAGCAGCGGCGGTTTACTTAAATCAAAAGGTCTGACAAATTCCTTAACTATACCTTCCACTTGATTTTCTTCTGCTTTTATATATTGGATTTTCAGTTCTGCAATTTTATGTATTTTTTGAATAGGATCCTCTTCCCTAAAGTCAAAGCTCGTCCTTAAGCCGTCATGCCTTTCCACCAACGCTTTAAATGCTTGCTCCAATCTTTCCGTATCAAGCCTGCCTTCTATCTCTACTACTCCGGGCATATTATATCCGATACTGTTTACATCAAGCTTCTGCAGCATATACATACGCTTCTGCGACGAAGACAGTGAATAGTATTCTTTTTCTTGTATTTGCTTTATTGAGGAGAATGCATTCCTGTCCAAGCCTTGTATATATATTGACATCTCGCCGACTGTAGGTGATTTAAATAATTCTCCCAGAGGAAACTCAACATTAAATTCATTATTTATTTTTGCTGCTAAATTCATAGCCTTTAATGAATGCCCGCCTAATTCAAAGAAATTATCATTTATCCCTACTTGGTTCAAACCCAATATATTGCAGAACATATCTGCCAACTTCTTTTCAAGTTCATTTTGAGGTTCAATATATTCTGTTCCGGTATGGGTTACTCCGTCTATGTACAGCAGGGCTTTTCTATCAATCTTCCCATTAGCATTTAAAGGCATCTCATCTATTTCAATAAATAAGGCGGGAATCATATAATAGGGAAGCTTTTTAGCCAAATACTCTTTAAGTTCCGGCATCCTTAAGGTTTTTTCTCCCTTAATATATGCACACAAGCAGTTTTCGCCTTTATTATCTTTACGTACAATAACTGCTGCCTCGTTTACATCCTTATAGCCTTGTATTTTGATTTCAATTTCACCAAGCTCTATTCTAAAGCCCCTGACTTTAACCTGGCTATCCATTCTTCCTAAAAATTCTATATTACCATCAGGCAGCCATCTTGCCAAATCTCCTGTCTTGTACATTCTTTCCCCTGGTGTAAACGGACTTTGACAAAAATGCTTCTCAGTAAGCTCCTTTCTGTTGATATAGCCTCTGCCTACACCTATACCTTCTACACATAATTCTCCATATATTCCAATAGGACAAAGCTTCATTTCCTCCGTAACTATTGTTATTTTCAGATTTTGTATAGGCTTTCCTATAGATATTTTTTCACCCTCCGGAATACCTTTCATAACATAATGTGTAATATCATCTGAAGCTTCAGTAGGTCCATATGCATTGATAATTGGTATGTGGGGGTATATACTAAACCAAGTTTCAACTAACTTTTTCTTTAGCTCCTCACCAGTAATCATTAGGTATTTTAGTCTATTAAAGCATTCTTTATTTTCTCTTAAAATTTCAAACAGCTCTAAAAGATAAGAAGGTACTACCTCTAAAATATCTACCTGCTGGTTTTCTATAACGCTTATAAACTGGTTTGAGTTAAGTACTGTTTCATTCGGGATAATTACTGTTTTTCCACCAAGGGCTAACGCACAGAAAAATTGCCATACAGATATATCAAAGCAATGGGATGCATTCTGAGAAATAACACTATTTGAATCAAGCTTCATAATATCAATTTTGGCTTGCATATGATTCATCATCCCGCAGTGTTCTACCATTGCCCCCTTTGGCTTCCCAGTTGAACCCGATGTGTATATGGCATATGCCAAGCTGCTCATATCAGTTTTTTTATCTATATTTGTTTCAGCCTTATCCCTTATATAGTCATCAATTTTTGATAAGTCGATGATTTTATCCTCACTTATATCAAGCTGCTCTGCATCAATGCTGTTAACTATCAGCAGTTTTGCTCCTGAATCACTCATTATATCTGATATCCTGTCATTAGGATAAGCAGTATCAATTGGTATATATGCCCCACCAGCTTTCCATACTGCAATAACACTTACCAGCATAAGTTCAGATCTTTCCATTAATATGCCTGCAAAATCATCCTCGCCGATCCCTTTTTCTATCAGCACTCTAGCCAGCTTATTTGCCTTTATATTTATTTCCTTATATGTAAAGCTCTTATCCTTGTATACAACAGCAATACTATTTGAACTTTTTTCCGCATGTTCTTCAAATAATTCATAAAGCTTCTTATTATTATCTTTGAACACTTTTGTATCATTAAACTCATTTAATATGTGATTTTTTTCCTCTGCTGTAGTAAGCTCAATTTCATAAACAGGTATATCGAGTTCTTTGATTACTTGGTCAATTATGTTCAAAAAGTGTTTTTTCATCCGATTGATAGTATCTGTTTTGAATAAAGCAGTGCTGTATTGCAGCTTGCAGCTCAGCCTCCCTGAATAATCCAAGTATACATCAACTTTAATATCCAAATTTGCTATTTTTTTGTTGTAATCATATTCATGGAACTGCAAATTATCAATGCCACCATTCGTCTTGGGGTCAATTTGATTGTGAAATATAAGCATGGTGTCAAAAAGTGGATTTCGAGAGTAATCCACCCCTATATCAGCTATTTCTACTATCTTTTCAAAAGGATAATCTTGGTTTTCATAAGCACAAAGAAGCTGTTTCTTTACGTAATCAAGCACTTCTGAAAAGGTTCTTCTTTTTTCAATTTCAACTTTTATAGGTAAAAAGTTGGGGAACACCCCGATAATGTTTTCTAAATCTGCATGGTTTCTACCCTCAATCAGAGAGCCGATAATCAGCTTCTCCTGCTTGCTGTACTTGGATAATAATATTGAAAATACACTAAAAAGCAGCATATTCAAAGTGACATTCCTATCATTTGCTATTTGCTTTAAATCATTTGTTATACTTACTGGAATATTAAAGTCAATAGTATCCCCCTCAAAGCTTTGCTTGATAGGTCTTTCAAAATCTACAGGCAGATTCAATACTGGGGCACCCTCTTTAAACAGCTCCTTCCAATAGTTTTCCTGCTCTGCTAAAGCATTTGACTCAAATAGGTTATTTTGCCATGCAGCAAACTCTTTATATTGTATAGCTAGGTCTTTAAGCTGTTCTCCGTTATACAGCTTCACAAATTCCTGAATAAGAATCCCCATGGATGTGCCATCAGCAATAATATGATGCATGTCCACTGCCATAACATAGCTGTCAGGTTTTACCTTTATTAGCGCAGTTCTCATTAATGGCGGCTGGTTAAGCTTAAAAGGACGGATAAAGCCTTTAATAACATCGGTTATTTCGTCTTCATCAGCTGAAAAATGCTCAATGCTAAAATCAACAGAGTCATGGATTTTTTGCATTGGTACCCCATCTACCAAAGCAAAGCTGGTTCTTAATGCTTCATGCCTGTCTATTAGCTGTCTAAGTGTCAGCTCAAACCTTGATATATCTATATCTCCGTTAATTGCAGCAGCATTTGTTATATTGTAGCTGATATTAGCTTCTTCTAGGTTATTTAATACATATATCCTCTTCTGGGCAGATGATAATTCATAGTATTCTTTATTTTCAACTTTATCAATACTCTTGAAACGAGTTTTCGTAAAATCTTTAATATGCTTTGCCAACATTTCTATTGTTGGGTTTTGAAACATTATAGATAAACTAATATTAATATTGAACTCTTTATATAATTTTGTTAAAACCCTCATAGCATTTAGGGAATGACCACCTATATTAAAGAAACCCTCGTCTATGCCAATCTGATCTATATTTAAAACCTCACGCCATATTGCAGCTATTTTTTCTTCAACCTCATTTCTAGGTTTTATTATATTCCTTTCGCAGCTTATGGGAATGTCTTGAAGAAGCTTATAATCTATTTTTCTATTATTATTTAAAGGCATCTCATCTAGTTTAATATAGTGAATGGGAATCATATAGCTTGGAAGTATAAATCTAAGATATTCTCTAATTGTTTCCCCTGTGTATACTAAATTATTGCCTGTATTTTTTTCAACATAGTATGCACACAAAAAGTTTTCAGTACTGCCTGACTGCTTTTCTAACACCACTGCCGACTCTATGTCCTGGTGCTCCATCAAAACCTTCTCGATCTCTTCTAATTCCACACGATATCCTCTTATTTTAACTTGTCTGTCGACTCTTCCAATAAACTCAATATTGCCGTCAGGTAAAAGCTTTCCTAAGTCGCCAGTCTTATATATCAAGTCGTTTAAATCATTACTAAATGGGTTTTGTATAAATTTTTCTTTTGTTAACTGGGCATTATTATAATACCCATGGGTTCTATAAGGTGTTCTTATGTATATCTCTCCCACTTGACCTACCTTGCAGTTCTCATCCTTATCATTAAGTATAATCACTCTAGCACCCTTTATGGGCTGTCCTATTGGAATGATCTGTTTATTACAATCTTCCTTTTGAATAGGGTAAAAAAGCTTTGCCAGCGTAGTTTCAGTGGGTCCATATAAATTTACCAGCTGTACTCTATCTCCAAAAGTATCGTACCACTTTTTCAGCTTTGCTGGTATAACACGTTCACCTGCCAAAAACACATATTTTAGGCTTGAAAACATTTTATCATTGATATTACCTGAATAAACAATCTCAAATAAACTTGGTGTGCAGTGAATTAAATTTATTCTAGTGCTTTCCAGCCAATTAATAATGTTACCATGCTCTAAAAGCCCTTTACTGTTTTGTGGTATGCAAATAGCTGCCCCTGTACATAAAGGTACAAATATATCTCTTAAAAAAGGATCGTGACATTGAGAAGTAAGCTGGCTTATACGATAAGAACTATCTATCTGGAACTGTTCTATCTCCCATTTAATAAATTGCAGCAGACTTATATTTCTGCCCAGTATCCCTTTAGGCTTGCCGGTGGTGCCAGATGTAAAGTATATGTATATACTGTCCTCTGGTGAATATTCCAATTGTACAAACCTTTCAAGGCTGTGTTTTTCCCCATTGTAATAACTGTCATCTATTACAATGGTCTGCATAATCCCATCAACATCATTTAGTAATTCGCCGTAACTAGTTAAATTTAATTTATCCATAATAATGTAATGTACATCTGCACTTTCAATCATATGCTTTGTACGCTTGTCCGGATATTCACTGCTTAAGGGAACAAATACACATCTAGCTTTAATAACCCCGATAACCGCAGCTATTAATTCAATTTTATTCTCAATATATATACCAATATTTGAACCCGCAGCTATTCCTGAATTAATAATATCATTGGCAATATAGCTGCTTTTTTCATCTAGCTGACTGTATGTAATAAAATCTGCTCCATATTCTATTGCAATATTATCCTTATATGAACTAAAACTTTCTGTTAATGCATACTGTATAGTTCTCATTATTCAACCCCGTCTTTCAATTTAAAATTCATAGTCCAAATCATCATTGAAATTTGATAATGTATTGCTATGTATACTGGTAAATAAATTCTCAATATCCTCTATTTTTGAACTTAAATCCCCGGTTATTTGTTTTAATATTGTCATATAGCTGTTATAAAACAACTCCATAGTCTGCTTTTTGAATAAGTCAGAGCAATATTCCAACTGAAATTTTATAACTCCGTCAATTTCATAAGCCATTATCTTAATATCAAACTTAGCGTCAACCCTTATATCATCAAGCTTATATTCTGTAGGAAGAATTTTAAGGTTTCCCATTCCTCTATTAAGCTCTTCATACAACTGCTCGTCTCCTGTATTCTGAAGGATAAACAGCGTATCAAAAATAGGATTGCGGTTTCTTGCTATTTGTATGTCCAAGCTTTCAACCAAGTCGTCAAATTGATAATCTTGATTTGAATACGCCTCTAAAGCACTTTTTGATATACCCTTCAACACATCTGCTAAAGTCATGTCATTATCAACATATCCTCTGATGGCTAGTGTATTTATAAATGCCCCGACAACATTTTGAATATCAACGGCTTGCCTTCCCGCAATAGGTGTTCCTACAATTATTTCATTATTACCTGTAAATTGATATAGTAAGATGTTATACGCTGACAGCAGAATCATAAATAAGGTAATGCCGCTGCTATTTGCAGCATCCTTCAAGTGCACTGTCATTTCTTTGCTAATCTCAAAATCCAATCTGCTTCCGTTAAAGCTTCTATAACCCCCCCTAGGGTAATCTACAGGCAGATCTGCCATGGTATTGATATTTTTAAACCGTTCAATCCAGTATTGTTCTTGCTTCTTATATTCTGCAGAGCTTTGAAATTTATTTTGCCACACTGCGTAATCCTTATATTGTATGTTTAGTAAAGGCAATTCCAAGCCTTTGTACAACTTCAACAGCTCTAATAATATTATCTGAGTAGATGTACCATCAGAAATAATATGGTGGATATCAAGCATAAAAATATGCCTCATTTGTTCTGATTTAACAACTCCTACTCTCATAAGAGGAAGCTTATCTAGCTCAAATGGTCTTATAAACCTTTTCAGTTGATCCTTAAGCTCACTTGTTTCTTCTAAATATTCTATCTGCAGCTCTGCATCTTCTTCTATTATTTGTACTGGTGTACCTTCCAGTATGCTGAATTTAGTTCTAAATGCTTCATGTCTTTTTACTAATTTGGCTAAGGCTTCATTAAGTCTTACTATGTCTAATTCACCTTCGAAGGTTACAACACAGGGCATATTATAGTTTAAAGACTGAGGTTCCAGCTGGTTAGCTATATACATTCTTTTTTGAATAGCCGATAATGGGTAGTACTCCTTTTTTTCAGCACTAGCAATATGCTTATATTCCTTTTTATTCTGGCTGTTTAAGTAAAGGGACAGCTCCTTTATTAAAGGTCTTTTAAAAAATTCTAATAAAGTCACTTCAATATTAAACTCCTTGTGTATTTTTGCTATTACTTCAGTTGCCTTTAATGAATGACCCCCAATTTCAAAGAAATTGTGTCTGATTCCTATACCTTCCTTGGTATACAAAACTTCTTGCCATATATTAACCAGCTTCTCTTCCATAGCATTTCGTGGTGCTTCATATACTACACCTGTACTTATACTGCCATCAGGCTCAAGCAGTGCATTTCTGTCCAGCTTTCCGTTTAGTGTTAATGGAAGTTTTTCCAGCTTTACAAAGTATGAGGGTATCATATATTCCGGAAGTTCATTTAATAGATACTCCCTCAGTTCTGATATAGTTAAATCATCTGTTTGCTTATTATCAGCAACAATATATGCACATAGATAATGCCCTCCTGTGTTGTCAGCCTTAGCCACTACCACAGCGTCCTTTATACTTACATGATCGATCAGCTTTTTCTCTATCTCTCCAAGCTCTATTCTGAATCCTCTTATCTTTACTTGATAATCTGTTCTTCCCAGGTACTCTATATTGCCATCTGGCAGCCATCTTGCCAAGTCTCCTGTCCGATACATCCTTGTTCCTTCTTTAAAGGGGTTGTCTATAAATTTCTCGTTAGTCAGCTCTGGTCTATTGATATAACCTCTAGCCAACCCATCACCTGCTATATATAATTCTCCTGATACCCCAATAGGACAGATATGCTTATTTTTATCTAATATGTATATTTCTGTATTGGTTATTGGTTTTCCAATAGTTATTCTGCTATCACCCGATATCAGCTTTAATGTTGACCATATAGTTGTTTCTGTGGGACCATATGCATTGTATATTTTAGCATTTGTTTTACCAAGCAGATTTTTCAATAATCTCTCTGTAAACAGCTCTCCGCCTATTATTATTTCTGATAGTCTGGTTAAAGCAGAAGAAGCCTTATCATCATTTAGTATCAACTCCATTCGTGATGGTGTCGCTTGTAATATATCAATTTGATTTCTGTCAATTAATTCAGCTATCTCATCAGGATTCTTCTGGCTTCTTTCATCGCATATTATTATTCTCATCCCTTTTGTTAATGGAAGCAGTGTTTCCAGACCAAATATGTCAAATGATATTGTTGTTAATGCCAGTATTGATTTTGGAGCTTTGAACTCTATATTCTGCGACATTCCAACTATAAAATTATTCACCGAGCTGTGCTCTATCATTACTCCTTTCGGCTTGCCTGTAGAACCTGATGTATATATCACATATGCCAGATTACCAGATTTATTAATCGTAATTAAATTGCTGACATCATCAGCATAGGACTCTGCTTCATCCAGTAATAATATTTGTTTGCCCTTTGGCAGCTTTTCTGCCAGCCAAGACTGAGTAACCGCTGCTTGTGCTCCACTATCCTCTATCATATATTCTATTCTATCCTGCGGATATTCGGGGTCTATCGGCAAATATGCACCTCCAGCCTTGAGTATACCTATTATTCCTATTATCAGCTCTTGAGAGCGTTCTGCCATTAAGCCTACTATACTGTCTGCTCCTATACCTTTATCTCTCAAGATTCTTGCCAGCTGGTTTGCTTTTTTATTAAGCTCTCTATATGTTAGCTTTTTATCCCCAAATACTACTGCAGTATTATCCGGTGTTTTTTCCACCTGTTCTTCAAATAGCTTTTGTATTGTTTTTTCTCTAAGGTATTCCACTGCTGTATCATTAAAAGCTACTATCAGCTGTTCTTTTTCTTCGCCTGTAGTTATTTCTATTTCATTTAGCTGCTTATCTACGCACTCTGATACTTCTTCTACTACTTGTATAAAGTGTCCCTTCATTCTTTCTATACTGGACTTCTCAAACAGCTTTCTGCAGTACTCTATATTTATACTTATTCCTTTTGCTGTTTCTGCTGCTGTTATTGTCAGATCAAGCTTTGCCGTTTTATTTTCTGCTGCATAGCCTTTAATTTTTAAGCTATCTATGCTTAATTCTTCATTAATCATATTCTGAAGTATAAACATTACATCAAATAATGGATTTCTGCTCATATCTCTTGCTAAATTAATTTTTTCTACTAGCTCTTCAAATTGATAGTCCTGATTCTCATAAGCTTTTAAAGCATTTACTTTTACTTCCTTTATGAACTCTCTTACTGTCTTTTCTCCACTTGGATAATTTCTCATTGCCAATGTATTTATAAATATTCCCATAATGCTCTCTAAATCAGCATGAGGTCTTCCTGCTATCGGACTTCCTATTACTATATCCTCTTGTCCGCTGTATTTTGACAATAGAATATTAATGACAGCTAACAGCACCATGTACATGGTACCCTCTGTCTGTTTTGCTATGTTTCTTAGCTTCTCCGTTAGCTTTTCTTCTATTTCAAAGCTTATACTGTCTCCCTCAAAGCTTTGTAATGCCGGTCTTGCATAAGCTGTCGGAAGGTTTAGTGCTGGTATTTCTCCTCTAAAGGTATCTATCCAGTATTCTTCCTGCCTTTTCATTCTTTCTGTTTCTCTTTGTCTATTCTGCCATTCTGCATAGTCCTTGTACTGCAGCCTTAATTCTTTTAGTTCTTTTCCTCCATAGACTTCTGCAAATTCTTTTGTCAGTATTCCCATTGATACCCCATCTGATATTATGTGGTGCATATCATAAATCAGTATGTACTTTTCAGCTTGTATTTTAAGGAGTCCTACCCTCAATAGCGGTGCTCTGCCTAAATCAAAGGTTCTTACTGTTTTATTTATAGCTTCTTCTATTGACTCTTTTGATGCATTTGGTTGAAGTTCTGAATATTCTACTTCAAATTCTACTTCTTTATGTATAATTTGTACTATTTCTTCTTTTCTTAATTCAAAGCTCGTTCTTAGGCTTTCATGCCTTTGTATCAGCTTATTAAAGGCTTCCTCAAGCTTTGCTTTATCTAGTTTTCCGTCTATCTCTACTGCTCCTGGCATGTTATAGCTTGTACTGTCAGGATTGAACTGCTGCAATGTATATATTCTGCGTTGGGCAGATGATGCTTTGTAGTAATCTTTTTCTTCTGCTTTTTCTATTGCTGCATATATGCTCGCTTCTGTTTCTTTTATATATTCTGATATACCTTTTATAGTTGGTTTATTAAATATTACTTTTAACGGTACCTCTACATTAAGCTGCTTGTGTATTTTAGCTGACAAGCTTGTTGCTTTTAGAGAATGTCCTCCAAGCTCAAAGAAGCTGTCGTTTATTCCAATCTTTTCTACATAAAGTACTTCCTTCCATATCTCTACCAGCTTTTCTTCAATTTCATTTCTCGGAGCCTCGTATTCTGTACCTGTACTGACACTATTATCAGGCTCTGGTAATGCCTTTCTGTCTATTTTCCCATTTGATGTCAATGGCAGCTTATCCATCTGCATGAAGTATGATGGTATCATATAATCTGGTAAATCTTTTGCTAAATATTCTCTTAGTTCAGTTACTGTCAGCATTTTTTCTGCTGCAACATATGCACAAAGGTATTTTCCTCCGCTGTTATCATCCTTTGCCACTACTACCGTTTCTTTTATATCCCCATGTTCAACAAGCTTATTTTCGATTTCTCCTAGTTCGATTCTATAGCCTCTTATCTTTACTTGGTGATCTATCCTGCCTAAAAACTCTATGTTTCCATCTGGCAGCCACCTCGCTAGGTCTCCTGTCCTATACATCCTAGTTCCTTGCCGGAATGGGTTGTCTACAAACTTTTCTGCTGTCAGCTTCGGACTATTCAGGTATCCTCTTGCTAATCCGTCACCTGCTATGCATAGTTCGCCTGCTACTCCTATTGGCTGCAGATTGCTGCTTTTATCTACTATATATACCTTTGTATTAGCTATTGGCTTTCCTATGGGGACTTTTATGTATCTGTCATCACAATTTAACTTGTATCCTGTAGCATATATTGCTGCCTCAGTAGGTCCATATAGATTTACAAATATGGCATCTGTGCTTATCTTTCCTATTTCCCTTACCAATTCTTTAGTTATCGCTTCTCCAGCTATCATAATGTACTTTAGACTACTCATTTTATTCCATTTGCTTATATCCAATATTTCCAAAAACATATTGAACATTGAGGGTACAAAGTTTATATGAGTTATCCTATATTTCTCTATTGAATTTACAATCTCATAGGGGTCTTTTTCTGCTTTAGCTTTTAATATCACAAGCTTTGCTGCCCCAAATATCCAGCCAAACAACTCTGAAACCGAAACATCGAATGTATATGCTGTTTTTAAAAGATATGATTCGTTCTCAGCTATTGGGTAGTTATTATAAATATCCCGTAGTGTATTTATTGCACTATTATGCTCTATCATTGCCCCCTTTGGCTTGCCTGTTGTTCCTGATGTATATATTACATATGCAAGATCATTGGGGTTGTCAGAATGCGATAGATTTTCTTTATCACCTTTATATAAATTTTCATCATCAAGTATTATGCTTTCCTTGCTTGTCTTTATATTATCTATGAGCCATGATTGTGTCAGCAGCAGCTGTGCCCCACTATCCTCCAGCATATACTCTATTCTTTCCTGTGGATACTCAGGATCTATTGGCAGATATGCCCCCCCTGCCTTTAAGATTCCCAGTATACCTACAATCATCTCTAAAGATCTTTCCGCCATTATTCCGACTATACTCTCAGGACCTGCACCCTTATCTCTCAGTATTCTCGCCAGCTGATTCGCTTTTTCATTCAGCTCTCTATATGTCAAATGCTTATCTTCATACATTACTGCTACACTATTACTTGTTTTCTTCTCCTGTTCTTCAAACAACTGATGTATTGTCTTATTCTTAGGATACTCCGCCTCTGTATCGTTAAACTCCAGCAATATCTGGTGTCTTTCTTCTTCCGTTATTATATCTATTAACCTTAGCTCTGAATCCGGATTTTCTGTTACTTTCTTTATTATGTTCTCATAATGCCGGCCCATTCTTCCTATAGTATCTTTATTGAAAAGCTTTATACAATACTCTATATTCAATAATATTTCTTTTCCTGCCTCTGATGCTGTAAGAGTAATATCAAACTTGGATATTTTATTGTCACTGCTGTACGGCTTTATTGTCAGTCCTTCCAGCCTTGCTTCTCCCATATCCATGTTCTGCATTGCAAACATTACATCAAACAATGGATTTCTGCTCAAATCTCTTGTTATATTAAGCTTATCCACCAGTTCTTCAAACTGATAATCTTGATTTTCATATGCTCTCAATGCATTTCCTTTTACTTCCTTTAAAAATTCTCTAAAGCTCTTTTTACCGCTTGGATAATTTCTCATTGCTAATGTATTTACAAACATACCCAGCACGTTTTGTAAATCTGCATGAGGTCGTCCTGCGATGGGGCTTCCTATTACTATATCTTCTTGTCCGCTGTATTTTGATAGTAATACATTAAAGGCTGCCAGCATCACCATATACAGTGTGCTTTCACTTTCTTTTGCTATTTGCCTTAATTTTTCTGTTAGCTGCTCTCCAAGCTTAAAGCTTATGTTATCACCTTCGAAGCTTTGCATTGCTGGTCTTTGATAATCTGTGGGCAGGCTTAACACCGGTATCTCGCCTTCAAATTTTTTTAACCAGTATTTCTCCTTTTCCACGATCCTTTCACCGTTAAACAAATTATTTTGCCACTCTGCGTAGTCTCTATACTGTATTCTTAGCTGAGGTAATTCCTTTCCTGCATATGCTTCTGTAAAGTCTTTTATAAGTATGCTTATTGATATTCCATCTGATATTATATGGTGCATATCATATACCAATATATGCTTCTCCGGGTGTATCTCAATAAGTCCCACCCTCAATAATGGTGCCTTACTTAAATTAAACTCTCTTACAAGCCTCTTTATTTCTTTTTCTGCATCTTCTTTTTCTATATTCCCTTGAAGCCTTATACACTCTACTTCAAATTCTACTTCTTTATGTATAATTTGTATTATTTGTTCTTCTCTTAATTCAAAGCTTGTTCTTAAGCTCTCATGTCTTTGTATCAGCTTGTTAAAGGCTTCCTCCAGCTTTGCTTTATCTAGTTTTCCTTCTATCTCTACTGCTCCCGGCATGTTATAGCTTGTACTGTCAGGCTCAAGCTGCTGCAATGCATATATTCTGCGTTGGGCTGAAGATGCTTGGTAGTATTCTTTTTCTTCTGCTTTTTCTATTGCTGCATATATGCTCGCTTCTGTTTCTTTTATATATTCTGATATACCTTTTATTGTTGGTGCCTTAAATATTTCTTTTAACGGTACCTCTACATTAAGCTGCTTGTGTATTTTTACTGATAAGCTTGTGGCTTTTAGTGAGTGTCCTCCAAGATCAAAGAAGCTGTCATTTATCCCCACCTTGTCTGCTCCAAGTACTTCCTTCCACATTTCCACCAGCTTTTCTTCCAATTCATTTCTTGGCGGTTCATATTCTACTCCTGTGCAAATGCTTCTATTAGGCTCTGGTAGTATCTTTCTATCTAGCTTTCCGTTTGGTGTAAGCGGCAGATTATCCATTTGTATGAAGTATGACGGTATCATATAATCCGGCAAATCCTTAAATAGATACTTTCTTAATTCTCCTGTTACAAGTATTCTTTCTGCTGTTATGTAGGCACATAAATATTTATTTCCACTACTATCATCTCTCGCTATAACTGCAGCTTCCTTTATTGCTTTATGCTCTAATAGTTTGTTTTCTATTTCCCCAAGCTCTATTCTAAACCCCCGTATCTTCACCTGATAATCTATTCTTCCCAAATACTCTATATTGCCATCAGGTCTCCATTTTGCCAAGTCTCCTGTACGGTACATCTTTGCACCTTGCTCATATGGATTTGCCACAAACTTCTCTGCCGTTAGTTCTGGTCTATTAAGGTAACCTCTCCCTAATCCCACGCCAGATATGCACAGTTCTCCTGCCACTCCTATCGGCAATAGTTGATTGTATTTATTTACTATAAATAGCTTTATGTTGTCTATAGGCTTACCGATTGGTACTGTATCAAGCTTTTCCCCTGTTGAACAATCAAAATATGATACATCAACCGTCGCCTCAGTAGGTCCATATAGGTTAATAAGCTTTGTACCAAGCTTACTGTTAAGAAGCTTATTAAACCTTTCAACCTGCTGCAATGTCAAGGCTTCACCGCTGGCAAATACCTGTCTCAAGCTTTTTAGATTATATAGCTCATCCTTCCCCTCAAGATGCTCAAGAAAGGTATTAAGCATAGATGGTACAAAATGCATTGTAGTTATCTTGTGTTCCTCTATTGCCTTTAGTATTTCAGAAGGATCTTTTTCTCCCCCTGGTATCAAGAATACTACCTTGGCTCCCTCCATAGCCCACCAGAACAGCTCCCATACTGATACATCGAAGGTATATGGAGTCTTTTGCAATATTACATCCTCTGAGCTGATGGTATATTTCTTCTGCATCCATTTTATTCTATTTACTACTGAATGATGCTCTATCATTGCTCCTTTAGGCTTACCCGTTGAGCCTGACGTATATATTACATAAGCCAAGCTTTTAGAACTGCTTACAGGCTCAAGATTTGAACTATTCAAATCATATATACTGTCATCCTCAAGATTCAGTATCTCTATACCCCCATAAGCTTTTCCCAGGAGATGGTTTTGTGTAAGCAGCAGGCTTGCCCCGCTATCATCAATTACATACTTTATTCTATCTACAGGATATTCAGGACTAATTGGCAGATATGCTCCACCTGCCTTGAGAATTCCCATTATGCCCACTATCATCTCTATTGAACGTTCTGCCATTATGCCAACTATGCTATCTGCTTTTATCCCTTTTAGCCTCAATGTTCGTGCTAATTGATTTGCCCTCTCATTTAGCTGCTTATAGGTTACATGCTGTCCTTTAAATACGGCTGCTATATTATAAGGTGTCTTTTCTGCTTGCTGTTCAAACAGCTCTTGTATTGTCTTATCCCTTGGATATTCTGCTGCTGTATCATTAAACTCTGCCAATAACTGCAATTTTTCTTCTTCTGTCATATATTCAACTTCTGATACTTTAATTTCTGTGTTGAATAATACATTGTTCAGCACTTCCATATAGTGTTTTGTTATTCTTTCTATAGTACTATTATCATAATTACTATTTGAATACATAACACTTAGAAATATGCTGTCAGCCTCCTTGCTAAACATAAAATACATTTTTGCGTTCAAAGCTTCTACTAATTGATAGCTATGTATATTTTCAAATAATACGACTATGCTGCTGAGACTTTCCTTTACTATATTCCAATTGTCTAAATCTTTTTCTAATAGCTCAAAAGGATAGCTTTGATTGCTAATGGAGTCTTTAATGCTATTTCTTGTTCGGACCAAAAGTTCTTTGAAGGTCATATTATCTTCCACATTTGTTACGATGACAAAATATTTATTTATTAATTCATCTATACAGTCTTTGCCTTCTATAAATACGGGAGAACCAACTGCTACACTTGCACTGCTTGAATACTTTTTTATCAGCAGTATTAAACAAGCAGTTAGTATTGAATGTATATTATTGATATTGCTATTACTTATGTCTATAATTCTTTTACAAAGTATTCCATTAACTCCAATTATATTTTTGGAATAATGATTTTTCTCGTCTGCATAGCTGTTATAATCAGAGGAGAAACTCGTTACCTCACTCAGACCTGCAAGTCTTTCTACCCAAAAGCCCTTTTCGGCGTTATACTTCCCTGTATTAACTATCAATTCCTTTGCAGTATTATTTATCATGAATACTTCCCCTTACCTGTAATGTTAATAATTTATATATTAAAATCAGTTTCGCTAAAATCACTATATTGCATCTCTGTAACCCCAAAGTCCAATTCGATATCTTTAATTCTCATACAATCGTTATTTACTATAGCTTGAACAACATCAAGCAGATGTTTTTTAAAAGTGCTTATAGTACTGTTTTTAAATAATCTTGTACAATACTCAATATCTACAACTATTGTTCTCTCAGTTTCCATAGCTGTTATGCCAATATCAAATTTTGTGGTTTTATTTTCCGCTTCATAGCTTTTGAACTTTAACCCTTCTATGTTTAGCTCTTCATTTGTCATGTTCTGCATTACTAGCATTACATCGAATAATGGATTTCTGCTCATATCTCGTGGCATCTTTAATTTATCTACCAGTTCTTCAAGCTGATAATCCTGATGCTCATAGGCTTTTAAAGCATTATCCTTTACTTCCCCTATGAATTCTCTTATTGTCTTTTCACCCCTTGGATAATTTCTCATTGCCAGTGTGTTTACAAACATTCCTATAATATTTTCAAGATCTGCATGTGGTCTTCCAGCTATGGGACTTCCTATCACTATATCATCTTGTCCGCTATATTTTGATAGTAGTATATTAAATGCCGTTAGCAGCAGCATATATATGGTACTTCCGGTCTCTCTGGCTATATCCTTTAATTTTTCCGTCACCTCTTCTGTTAGCTCAAAGCCCATTCTATCTCCTTCAAAGCTTTTTACTGCCGGTCTTGGATAATCTGTCGGCAAATTCAGTATCGGCACCATTCTTTTAAATACCTTCAGCCAGTATTCTTCTTGCTTCTTCATCCTGTCCGTTTTTCTCTGCACATTCTGCCATTCTGCATAATCCTTATATTGCAGCCTTAGTTCCCTGAAAGCTTTTCCCTCATAGGCTTCTGTAAAGTCTTTTACGAGTATATTCATTGATACACCATCTGATATTATGTGGTGCATATCCAGCAGCAAAACGTGTTTTTGAACATCAATCTCAATAAGTTTTACTCTCAGCAGCGGCGGTTTACTTAAATTAAACGCTGTTACAAAACTTTTTATCTCTTCTTCTATAGTGTCTACTACGCCTTTTCCTTTACTGATTTTAAGCTGCTTATACTCTATCTCAATTTCCGGCTGCTCATGTATTACTTGTACTATCTCTTCTCCTGCCACTTCAAAGCTTGTCCTAAGGCTTTCATGTCTTTGCACAAGTTTCTTAAAGGCTTCCTTTAATCTTTCTTTATCCAACGTTCCTTCTATTTCCACTGCTACAGGCATGTTATAGCTTGTACTCTCAGGGTCAAACTGCTGCAATGTATATATTCTTTTTTGTGCCGATGACATTTCATAATGTTCTTTTGCTTCTGTCTTATCTATTGCTGCATATATGTTTTCCTTCGTTCCTTTTATGTATTCCGATATTCCTTTTATTGTAGGTGTATTAAATATTTCTCTTAATGGTACTTCTACGTTAAGCTGCTTATGTATCTTTGCTAATAAGCTTGTTGCCTTTAGTGAATGTCCTCCAAGCTCAAAGAAGTTATCATTTATCCCCATTTTTTCTACTGCAAGTACTTCCTTCCATATTTCTACCAGCTTTTCTTCTGCTTCATTTCTTGGTGCCTCATATTCTGCCCCTGTATTAATGTTTCCATCCGGCTCTGGTAATGCTTTTCTATCTACCTTTCCATTTGGTGTTAATGGCAGCTTTTCCAGCTGTATGAAATAAGACGGTACCATATATTCTGGAAGACTCAAAGATAAATGCTTGCGTAATTGTTTTATGGTAATTTGACTATTTAATACTATGTATGCACACAAATACTTAACTCCGCTGCTATTGTTCCTATCAATTACGATTGCCTCTCTGATTTCTTCACAACTTAACAGCTGCCTTTCAATTTCTGCAATTTCGATTCTGAATCCACGTATCTTTACTTGATGATCTGCTCTTCCTAAAAACTCTACATTTCCATCTTGCAGCCATTTAGCTACATCTCCAGTGCGATACATTCTTTCTCCTGATTTATATGGATTTTCAATAAATTTACTGCTGGTTAAATCAGGCTGGTTATAATATCCCCTTGCTACTCCATCTCCGCCAATATATAGTTCGCCACATACCCCTATGGGCTGAAGCTTTAGGGCTTTGTCCAGTATATAAAACTGTGTATTATTTAAGGGCTTTCCAATAGGAGTATTAATCATGGATAATGCTTGCTCTGATTTTTCCTCATAATAGCTTGAATCTATTGTAACCTCAGTAATACCATAGCTATTCAGGATTCTCATTTTTTCACCGTATCTTTCAACAAGCTTTTTATAGTCAACCATAGGACATGCATCAGATCCCAAAATTAGAATTTTTAAGCTCTCCAATTCCAGATTATTTTCGTATATATAGTCCATAAATGGAATGATCAAACTAGGAGTTGATTCAAAAATACTAATGCTTCTTTCCCTCAAAGTCTGATATAACGCCCTCATATCCAGCTTTATATCATTAGGGCATATGTACATAGTCCCGCCCCACAGCAGTGCTCTGCATAAATCTCCTGCAAATACATCAAAAGACATACTAGCCATCTGCAGTAATTTGACCTCCATTTTATCTAGCTTGTAATGATCTTTCCAAGCAAATGCGATATTTACCAGGTTTCTATGCTCAATCATAACACCTTTGGGATTTCCAGTTGTTCCTGATGTATACAAAATATAAACTAAGTCATCTGGTTCATTAATAATCTCAAGATTGGTTTTATTATTTGCATAGTTTTGAGGTTCTTCTATGTTCACAATATTGAATTCCGAACTTGCTCTATTTTGCAGGCTATTTTGAGTAAGCAGAAGCTCAGCTGCACTGTTTGTAAGCATATACTCGATTCTATCTTCGGGATAATCTGGATCTATGGGTAAGTATGCTCCTCCAGCTTTCAGTATCCCCATTATGCCTACTATCATATCTAACGATCTTTCTACCATTATGCCAACTATTCTTCCAGGTCCTACACCCTTATCTCTTAGTACCCTTGCCAGCTGGTTTGCCTTTTCATTAAGCTCCTTATATGTTAATTGACTTTCTTCGTAAGCTACTGCAATATTGTTCGGTGCTTTTTCAACCTGTTCCTGGAATAGCTCTTGTATTACCTTATTTTGGGGGTATACTGCCATAGTGTTATTAAATTCATCTAATATCTGCTTCTTTTCATATTCTGAAATTATCTCTACATCCTTTATCTGCTTATCAATGTTTTCTGATACTTGTTCTATAATTTTTATCAAGTGTACTTTCATTCTTTCTATTCTTGCTTTCTCAAACAGCCTTGTACAGTATTCAATATCTATGTTTAAAATTCCATCTGATTCTGACGCTGTTATAGTAAGGTCGAATTTCGCTGTCCTGCTTCCTGATTCATAAGCTTTAAATCCTACTTCTTCCAGCTCCATCCTTTTTATGTTTATATTCTGCAATTCAAACATAACGTCAAACAATGGATTTCTGCTCATATCTCTTGGAACATTAAGCTTTTCCACCAGCTCCTCAAATTGGTAGTCCTGATTTTCAAATGCCTTTAATGCATTTTCCTTTACTTCTTTAATAAACTCTCTTAATGTCTTTTCTCTATCAGGATAATTCCTCATAGGCAATGTATTTACAAACATACCTATGATATTCTCAAGGTCTGCATGAGGTCTTCCCGCTATGGGGCTTCCTATTATTATATCCTCTTGCCCACTATATTTTGATAATAGTATATTAAAGACACTTAACAATACCATGTATAAAGTGCTTCCTGTCTCTTTTGCTATATGATTTAAGCTTTTTGTCAATTCTTCCTCGAGGCTAAAGCTTACTCTATCTCCTTCATAGCTTTGTATTGATGGTCTTTGGTAGTCCGTCGGCAGGTTTAGTACTGGTATTTCGCCGCTAAATGCCTCCAGCCAATATTCTTCCTGCTTAGCTATTCTCTCGCTTCCGTGCAATTCGCTCTGCCACTTTGCATAATCTTTATATTGTAATTTTAACTTTGGCAGCTTTTTCATCTTATATGCATTTATAAACTCTTCTATCAATATATTCATTGACACACCGTCTGATATTATGTGGTGCATATCATACATTAATATATGCTTTGAAATAGTGCTATCTTTTGGTGCATTAATCAGCCTCACTCTGATAAGAGGTGCCTTGCCTAAGTCAAAGGGTTTTATGAAGTCAGTCATTATTTTTTCTAACTGGACTCCTTTGTATATAGCTTTTTCCATATACTCTATTTGAAAATTCACTTCTTTATGTATTATTTGTACAGGTATTTCATCTTTCATCCCAAAGCTTGTCCTAAGAGATTCATGCTTTTCTATTAACGCCATAAACGCATTTTCAACTCTGCTATTATCCAGCTCACCATCTATTTCCAATACCCCTGGCATATTATATGTTGTACTGCTAAGATCAAACTGCTGCAATGTAAATACTCTTTTTTGAGCCGATGACATATGATAGTACTCTTTTTCTTCTACAGGTTTTATCTCAGTATATATGCTTGTATCTGCTTTATTAATATATTCTGCTATTTGTTTTATTGTTGGTGTCTTAAATATTTCTTTTAGGGGTACCTCTGCATTGAGCTGCTTGTGTATTTTTGCTGATAAGCTTGTTGCTTTTAAAGAATGTCCACCCAGCTCAAAGAAATTATCATTTATTCCAATACGCTCTATTCCTAATATTTTCTTCCATATTTCCAGCAATGTTTCTTCTATTTCATTCCTTGGTGCTTCATATTCCGTCTCTGTTGACACCTTTATGTCTAACTCCATTAATACTTTTCTATCTATCTTTCCATTTGCAGTTAAGGGCAGCTTCTCCAGATATATAAAAAATGCTGGTATCATATAATCCGGCAGTTCTTTTGATAAATGTGCTTTTAGTTCTCCCGCTTCTAACTCTCCATTGGCTGCAATATAACCGCATAAGTACTTTTGTCCCTTGTTATCTTCTCTTGCTATTACTACAGCTTCCTTTATTTCTTTGTGGCTTAAAAGCTTATTTTCTATTTCTCCCAATTCTATTCTGAACCCGCGTATCTTAACTTGATAATCTGCACGTCCCAAAAATACTATATTCCCATTTGGCAGCCATCTAGCTAAGTCTCCTGTCCGATACATCTTAGTATTTTCCCTGAATGGGTTATCTACAAATTTCTCTGTTGTTAATTCTGACCTATTCATATAGCCTCTTGCAAGTCCTACACCTGATACACACAATTCACCCGGTACCCCTATAGGCTGCAAGTTTCCATATTTATTAATAATATAGCACTCACAATTATGTATTGGTCTGCCTATTGTAACATTACTGCAATCTTTGCTAAACTCATATACAGTGCTGCATACACTGTTTTCTGTAGGTCCGTATTCGTTATACAGCTTTGTATCAGGCAATTTGCTGTAATGCTCCTGAACCAAGGAGTGTGAAAAGCTTTCACCTGCAATTGTCACAGATTTTAGACTTTTTAATTGTTTATACACTTCATCAAGCAGTGTCTTAAAAAAGCTTGGTACTGCTAAAAAGTGAGTGATTTTTTTACTGGATATATAATTCCCTATATACCTGATATTCAATCTATCTTCAGCTCTTATGATGTGCAGCTGTGCACCTGACAAAAGTGGTGTAAATATATCTTCTACTGAGCTGTCAAATGAAAAGGAAGGTATCTGTAGTACTATATCATCCGAGTTAAATTTGTACTGATTTACTCTCCAGTTTAAAGTGTTGACAATTGCCTTATGTTCTATCAGCACACCCTTCGGCATTCCCGTGGAACCAGATGTATATATGGCATAAGCAAGACTGCTGGAGTTATTCACCAGCTGCAAGCTGCTCTTATCTTTATCAGACATAATAATACTATCTAAATTAAGTATTTCTTTTCCTTTTATATAACTCGTATTAACCCATGACTGAGCCAGAAGTATTCTTACATTGCTGTCTTTAAGCATAAATTCTATTCTTTCCTGAGGATATTCCAAATCAATGGGCAGATATGCACCTCCAGACTTTAAGATCCCGAGCATTCCTATTACCATCTCTAATGATCTTTCAACCATAATGCCTACGATACTTTCAGAGCCCACTTCTCTGATTCTCAATTCCCTTGCCAACTGATTGGATTTTTCATCTAGCTCTCTATATGTAAGCTGTTTATCTTCAAATACTAGGGCAATATTATCCGGGGTTCTTTTCGCCTGTTCTTCAAATAATTGTTGTATTGTCTTGTTTCCTGGATAAGCTGCCTTTGTATCATTGAAATTTGCTAATATCTGTTGTTTCTCTTCTTCAGTAATTATTTCTATTTCCTTTAAGTGTATATTTTGATTCTTTACTATTTTTTCTATAATGTTTTTTAGGTGTTTATATACCCTTTCTATAGTTCCCTTGTTAAATAACTTTGTACAATATTCTATACTTAGCTCTATATCACTCTCTATTTCTACGGCAAACAATGTCATGTCAAATTTTGATATCCTATTGTACGTCTTATATTCTTTAATTATTGTCTCACCTAACTGCAATTGATTTTTATCCATATTCTGCATTGCAAACATTACATCAAATAATGGATTCCTGCTCATATCTCTTGTTAAGTTCAGCTTGCTAACCAGTTCTTCAAATTGATAATCCTGATTTTCATAAGCTTTTAATGCTTTATCTTTTACTTCTGTTAAAAATTCCTTAAAGGTCTTTTTTCCCTCTGGATAACTTCTTATTGCTAATGTGTTTACAAACATGCCCATTATGTTTTCCAAATCTGCATGATGTCTCCCAGCTATCGGACTTCCGACTATTATATCTTCTTGCCCGCTGTATTTTGACAATAATATATTAAAGACAGTCAGTAGTACCATGTATAGTGTACTTCCTGTCTCTTTTACTATTTTATTTAATTCTCCTGTTAATTCTTTACCCAGCAGAAAGCTTATACTATCGCCTTCAAAGCTTTGAGCGGATGATCTCGGATAGTCCGTTGACATGTTAAGCACTGGTATTTCTTCCCTAAACTGTCTTAACCAATATTCTTCCTGTTCTTTTACCCTATCACCTTTAAGCAGTTCATTCTGCCATGCTGCAAAGTCTTTGTATTGAATCCTTAATGGAGTTAGTTCTTTTCTCTCATATAGCTTTGTCAGCTCTTTTATTAGTATCCCCATTGATACACCATCTGATATTATGTGATGCATATCAAATAATATCAGATGCTTCTCTGACTGCATTCCACTATTTTCAGATAACGAAATGAGTGCTGCCCGAAATAATGGTGCTTTGCCTAAATCAAATGGCTTTATAAAGTTATTTACTATTCCTTCTGTGCTGCCCTCTTCTGCCGTTTCAATATAGCAAATATCAAATTCCACTTCCTTATGTACCTTTTGTATTATTTCTTCTTCCTTTAATTCAAAGCTCGTCCTTAACACTTCATGCCTTTGTATAAGCTTATCAAATACTTCCCTCAGCCTTTCTGCATCTACTTTTCCTTCAAGTTCAAGTACTCCCGGCATATTGTAGCTTGTGCTGTCAGTGTCAAACTGCTGTAAAGTATAGATTCTCTTTTGTGCTGAAGATGCTTCGTAATATTCTCGTTCTTCTACTGCATTTAATTCTGAGTATATACTTTTGTCTACTATCTTTAGATACTCTGCTATTTCCTTTATGGTGGGGTTTTTAAATATCTCACCTAGCGGTATCTTTACATCCAGCTCTTTATGTATTTTGGCAGCTAGGCTCGTAGCTTTTAATGAATGTCCTCCTATTTCAAAGAAATTATCATTTATTCCTATCTTATCTATATTTAGTACCTCTCTCCATATCCTTACCAGCTTCTCTTCTACTTCATTCTTAGGTGCTTCATAAGCTGCTCCTGTTTTGATAATTCCATCAGGCTCTGGCAATGACTTTTTGTCTACTTTCCCATTAGATGTAAGTGGCAGCTTATCTATTTGTATAAAGTAAGAAGGCACCATATAACCTGGTAAGTCCTTGGACAGATGCTCCCTCAGTTCTGTTGCAACAGCTATTTCACCAGTACAGGATACGTATGCACACAGATACTTGCCGCCGTCCTTGTCTTCTCTTGCTATTACTACTGCTTCTTTTACAGAGGGATGAGTAATAAGCTTGTGCTCTATCTCTCCCAGCTCTATTCTAAAGCCTCTTATCTTTACTTGATGGTCTATTCTTCCTAAATACTCCATATCACCATTAGGCAACATTCTTACTAAATCACCTGATTTATATAATTTACCATTTTGCTCAAATGGATTATCTATAAACTTTTCATCTGTCAGCTCCGGTCTGTTTATATATCCTCTTCCTACACCTTCTCCTCCAACACATAATTCCCCGGGTACTCCTATCGGCAATAATTTAACATTTCTGTCCACTACATAGGTTGTCAGAGTCGGAATTGGCTTTCCTATATTACTTGCATTAAGTTTTATATCATCCTTTGTAATTTCTTTATATGTTACATGTACTGTGGTTTCAGTTATTCCATACATATTAACAAGCTTTACCATAGGATATATTTCATTATATTCTTTTAGCATTATTGGCTTTAATGCTTCTCCGCCGAAAATGATATATCTTAAACAGAGATTGTTTTTATTAGTCTTCATAATTTCTTCGCTGAGTCTGTAAAATGCTGATGGGGTCTGGTTAAGTATTGTCACTTTCTCTTTATCTAATACTTCAAGAAACTCTGCTGTATCCTGTGCCATTATCTTTGGTATTATAATCAATTTACCTCCATACAGTAATGCTCCATACATCTCCCATACTGAAAAATCGAAACAATATGAGTGGAACATTGTCCATACGTCTTTTTCGGTAAAGTCAAATAATAGTTTATCATTGAACATTAATCTAACAACATTCCTATGCTCAATCATAGCTCCTTTAGGATTACCAGTTGTCCCTGAAGTATATATTACATATGCTAAATGGTTTGGTGTATTTACTATTTGCAGATTATTTATACTTTCCGTATACACAGATTCTTCATCTAATTTTATAATTTCTCCCCAGTATGATATATTTTCCCCCAGACTGTTATGTGATAGAAGTATGTTAGCTCCACTATCCTTCAGCATATACTCTATTCTTTCCCGTGGGTATTCCGGATCAATAGGCAGGTATGCACTGCCTGCCTTTAGTATCCCAATTATGCCTACAATCATCTCTATAGAACGCTCCGCCATAATTGCTACTATATTTTCAGACCCTGCACCTTTTTTCCTTAATAACCTTGCGAGTTGATTTGACCTTCTATTCAGCTCTTCATAAGTAAGTGCTTTAGTTCCTAATACTACAGCCACATTATCAGGTGTCTTTTCTACCTGTTCTTCAAATAGTTCATGTATGGTTTTATTTTTAGGATATGCAGCATTTGTGCTATTAAGTGCTTTTAGCATTTGCTCCTTTTCTGCTTTAGTAATTAGTTCAAGCTCTGCATACTTTATAGCCGGCTCGTTTATCATTATTTCTATTATATTCTCATAATGTTTTAACATTAAACCTGCTATTTCACTAGAAAACTCATTATTATTAAATGATAGCTGAAGCTTTAATCCTTTGAAATCTATAATTGCAAGCGTTAATTTATAGTTTGTTATCTCATTTATTGAGTATTTTTCTATTTTTATAGAATCATCTGCACTGAATAATATGCTGTCTAATGGATAGTTCTCAATTACTACTATAGTATCAAATAGTTCATCTCTGCTGCCTATATTGCTGCATGCCTTTATATCTACCAAAGGAGTATGCTGATAATCATTTCTAGTTTTTAATGTATAATCTACTTTTTTTAGTATATTAAGTATATTATCACTTTCATTTATATTAACTCTCAAAGGAAGGGTATTAATAAAAAGCCCTGTCATATCTTCTATTCCTTGTAAAGGAACATTTCTTCCAGAAACAGTAGTTCCGAATACAATATCATTTGCATTGCTGTATTTATTTAGCAGTAGCCCCCATGCAGTATAGAACAATGCTGCTATTGTAGTTTTTTCTTCCTTACAGAAACCATAAATGTTTTGAGATAATTCCTCTGACAGTTTATAAACAATTTTTTCATTTTTATTACTGGTATTCTGATTGCCACTATTTAGCGGCAAAGGCGAATTACCTTCAAAGCCTTTAAAATATTCGACCCAATATTTTTTATATTGAGTTTTATCCTGACCCTGACACAGCTTAATGAACTCTTTAAACCTATTTTTCTTTATACTAAAAGGATTACTGTTTTTGTTCAGCAAATTAATAGCTTCTAAAAACTCCTTTAATAATATACCTGTACTCCATCCATCAAAAAGTATATGATGATAGGTCAATACCATTTCAAAGGTGCTATCGTCTATCATAATAATTGTTATTCTCAGGGTTTCAGTTGAAAGATCGATCTGTTTATAATAATCCTTGGTTTTGATTTCTTCTGCAAGCTTTTCCCTATGTAAATCTTTAGTTAAATCATATTCAAAAAATACCAAATCAGCTCTCTTTAAAATCACCTGAACTGGTTTACTAAGCTTATCCCACCTAAAGCATGTCCTTAATGCTTCATTGTTTTCTGCAACAAAGGTCCATGCCTTCTTGATTTCTTGAATATTAGTTTCTCCTATCAGCGTTAAACATAGTTGTTCAGTATATTGTTCACTATATTGCTCACTATTGTTATTAATATAATGAAACAACATCCCTTCCTGCATAGGAGTTAATGCTAATATATCCTGCACATCAGCTTTATTCAGTTCTTGTACTTTTGACATTTATGATTCACTCCATCCATATTGTTTTTACTTTATTTTTATAATCAACGGGTATGCTGCTCTCGTTGGTGGAATTGATATTACATAAAAATATTGAGGAAATATGTCCACCTAAACTAACCACTGTCAAAATGGACAGTGGAAATAATAAAAATTTAAATAAGCAATTAACCTTTAAAGTAAATTAGATTAAAGGCTTCTCAATTTTTTTCTGTAATTTTTGTATAGCAAATATTCATTTTTTATAACTCATAGGAAATATACTGGTAATTATACTCGAAATGAATCATTGGATTTGCTCCAGTAGAAGTTTCACGTGCAATATCTACGGGTTTTAAAAACAAGATTGTTATAATTGAATATATAAGTATTATAGAATAATTGATTTGCTGTGCAGACTCTCATATATAGAAACAAATTCAACATTAAATTTATCCAGTTGTTTCTCACAAAGAGATCAGCAATTCTTAACGAAAAGTATTTTGAGTTTTAGAGTTGGTTTATCTATAACACTAAATAAGCATTCTTGGAGTTATCGTACTTGAGCTCAGTATCATATGTAAGCCATTTTGATTGGATTTATGGCTCTATGTTTGTGGTTCAAAAGGTTTTTCTGCTGCGTGCTGCTGATTTGACTCTATGTAGTGGTTCTTTTTTCTGGAAATAACAGATTGCAACCCTGAGAATTTCTACGTTGATAGATACGTTTATTGCTCTGACGTTCCATTTAAATTCGTTGTCATTCAATACAACTATTTAATGGTGGGGGGATATTTTTTATAATATGCACAATACTCTCATTTTACAATAGTTTTTAATTTCTCTTCTCCAATTGTTTCAGTATAATTTTCTACATAAAAAGAAGATAATTCACGATCCAAAATCATAATTTTTTAGCCATCTGAGATTAAAACATCAACATAAAACTTTCATAAATCTAGGTTTTCTTTACATCAACAGATCAATAATATTAAAATTACATCCTAGATTGACCACTAAATAATGCATGCCCCATACTTACTAAGATTTCATATTTATGATTTTTAGCACAAACTACCTAAAACAATTATCTCACTTAGCCTTTATAAAAACAATATCATGTTACAAAAAATCAGCACAGAGTATACTATTATTGATTTTTCATACTTTATACTATTTTGCCGGGCAATGGTATGATATTACTGTAACAGCCGATGTTCGTGATTTTGAAATAGAGCTAATAACAATAAACGGCAAAGAATACTTCTATAAGTTTACCCGAAGTTCCAAAACCTGTTGCATCTAATCCTTTTAAGCTGAGTTTTTGGCAGAAGTTGTTGAAGACTAAGGCATTTACTCCTAAGTACTTTACAATATTCCCAACTATATTTCGGTGGGATTTTGTATTGCCCATTACAAAGCCACCACCATGGAAATAAAGTAACACCTTATCCTGTGATGCTCCCTTCAGTTCAACCCATTCTGCATAAAAGTCTTAAAACTCTGACTGCCTATAGGTAATCCTATCAATTTTTTTTAGCAGCTTTGCTGCCATCTCATCGCTTTCACATCGCAGCTTTTCAATTGATGTGTTTTTATCTATTATCTCTGGTTTTAATTGTCCCTTTAATAGATGTCTATATTTTAACATAACATGAAAGATTTTTCCTTTTAAACTCATTTAAAACAACTCCTTTTAAAATTCCTACAGCTATTGTAGAGAAATAACTTCATAATTTAGCATTTCCAGTTGTTTCTCTATAAGCTATAAAAAACATAGATTCAATAAAGCCTTTATCAGGCAATCTGCATGGTAATGGTCTTGTAGCATTAAAAATTGTTAAGCCATCGACAGTGCTCCAAAATAGAATTGCTAAATCCTCAGGATTCCCCTCTACTATTGTATTTTCCGCTTGCCCCTCCTTCATGATTTTTGCAAAGATTTCATATGAAATATCCCGTTTTTCACTAATTATTCTTTGTGCTTTTTCTGGGATTGCTGCAGAGTTCATGGCTTGTGCTATTAAGCTGCAGGTTTGTCTAAAGCCTTCACTGGTTTCAATGGTCTTATATAGCTCAGTCAGAGTTAAGGTTATTTTTTCCTTTGCCTTCATATCTAAATTATATACATAATATGAGGCCTCATTTATCTTGTCTAATGCTTCATCAATTAGATCAACAAAAATATCATCTCTTCCTTTTCCATGTATCAACAACGTTTGTTCTGCGGTATTTAAGTCTTTCAAATCTATTCCTACAAGTTCTCCTATTCTAACGCCAGTACAATAAAGCAACTCAATTATTGCATTATTCCTTATGTATATGTTTTTTCTAAATTCAGTCTTCAAATTATCGTATTCAAGCACAGGGGATTTTAAAAGCCTCACTATATCAACAGACGGAAGTGTCTTTGGCAATTTATTTATTCCCTGAGAACCTTTGTATCGAAGCTGGATATATTATTTTGCTTAAACCATTGTATAATGCAGCTTAAGTCTGATAAGTAAGCTTTAGTCTTCCATTACCAAGGCATAAGCTCTTTATCATGCCCTTGCTTTTCAGTATTTAACTCAAAAACAACACCCGCAAAGCAGGCTCCATCTAAGCCTTCTTTGTGGGTGTTGTTCTAATTTCTGTATATATTATTCACATACAGATATATTTACTATTTTTTGTTATACCCTTTAAACTGGTTTAACAGCAAGTCCTAAAGAACCTATAAAATTAGTTCCATCAGTATGCATGAATGTTGAGCCATAGAAAGCAATTACACTTTCGTTTCCTTGAACCTTAAATTGAAATGGGTTTTTTGCGTAATTAGTTGTTCCATATGGACCGTGTGTATTTCCGCTTTTTGTTATTAAAGTCAATTGCACAACATGTTCTGCACCAAAATATGAGCCAGTAAAACCCATAATGCCTACAATGGGGTCGTTACTTACGTCTATAACATCAATTCCCCCTCCATTGCCTCCGTGCTTTGGCATTATAGTACTGCCATTTGCAGCCTGAATGCTATCTACAACATCACCATGACCTATTGTCAATTTTGTAATAGCACTACCTGACTGTAAAGCTTGCTCAACATCACTGAATAATACATTTCCTACTCCCACTGGACCGTAAGTGTTTACCATTTTGCACCCTCCCTTTTTGCTAATATTGTGCCATGTTATTTGTTTTCCTTGCTTAAGCTGCAATCCTATTACTATATTTGTTACACTATAGTATTTTTAAACCGCAATACCATTGTATCAAGGCATCAATTGATAAGTCACCAGTTTTTCCCTATCATGCACAAAGAGAAGGTTAAAATACATTAATATAGGACTAAACAGCATTAATATATTTTTACGCTTGTATCTCTCATTTTATATAGAAAGTGATAATATTTTTTCATTGCCCATTACACCATCTCCGAAACATCCCCCGCATAAAACAGCCTCAACCTATGCAAAGCCCTAGTACAAGCAACATATAAAAGCTTTCTGTCCAGCTCGCTATTGTAGTTTTCCCTTGATACGTCATACACCAGCACAGCGTCAAATTCCAATCCCTTGGATATATATGCAGGCATAACAAGCACGCCCTTTTGTATTTCTTCTTCGCCGCTTACAAGCTTAACTTCTATTGACTTTTCAAGCTGTTGGTATACCTCACTGGCTTCCTGCATGGATTTGCATATTACTGCTATGGACTTATAGCCTTCCGAAGCAAGCTCTTTTGTGCTGTCTATGACTGCTTGCAGCATCTTAGGTTCGTTGCTGCTTTGTATTATCTGGGGTTTTTCCTCATATCTTTCAAAGCTTATACAAGCTTGTTTAGGTTTTAACAGCTTTTGTGTAAACATGCTTATCTCATAAGAGGATCTATAGCTTTTATCCAGATACAGTTGAACGGAGCTTCGTTTGTTTAATATCTTATCTATTTTATCATATAAGCTTAATTCTACTTCCTTATCTATGGCTTGCTGTATGTCTCCCAGTACTGTAAAGCCTGCGTATCTGAATAAAATACCGAAAATCTCGTATTGCAGCGGTGTATAGTCCTGCGCTTCATCTACTACCACCTGTCTTATATTAAGATATTCTGTGCTTCCTTCCAGCTTGAGCTTTAAAAATATCAGCGGAGCACAATCCTCATAATAGACATAGCCCTGCCGGAGACTGTCTCTGGTAAATTCCGATATATCTTTAATATTCTCAGGCAAATCTAAATCTACAGCCAGCTTTTCTAATAGCCCGTCTATGGTAAACAGCTTTTTGTATACCTCAAAGTAGTCTATTTCGGTGAATTTTCGTATCTTATCATACAGCCTCTTGGACTCCTTTATGGACATAAGGCGGCTGAAGGGTTTTACATCAAATTCGTGTCCTTCCAGTGTTTGCACCAGCTTTTCGATTTTCTTTACTCTGGGTCTTTGGTAGGGGTGTATAGAGTTAAACAGTATTCTTTCTATTCTTTTCAGCCTTTGTATCATGGGTCTTTCCAGCTTATCATTATAGAACATGTTTTTTAGTTGTTGTCTGGTTTCTATGAGTTTTCCATCGTAATATACATCCTCAAATTCTACCATATGCTTTTCATAGTAGCTTAGCAGTCTTTTTAATATAACTGCAAATGCTTCTGATTCCTTAAATTCAATACTGCTTTTTCTGAGCTTAGGTTTTTGCTGGCACTGCTCTGTAATCAATGCTTCTAGCTGT
Source organism: uncultured Clostridia bacterium (assembly GCA_937930535.1). Taxonomy (GTDB): domain Bacteria; phylum Bacillota; class Clostridia; order Lutisporales; family Lutisporaceae; genus CALGKJ01. The sequence goes on along the minus strand of CALGKJ010000061.1, from coordinate 12,179 downwards.
TCGCTTCTTTTTTCTATAGTGACGGCTGTACCCAATAGCTTAAGAGACAGCTCGTCAAAGGTAAGCTGATCTACATTTTCTTCTCCCAAATCCGGCAGTACTGTGGAAATATAGCTGCCGAAAACAGAGTTGGGGGAGATAATCAATATATTATTGGACTGTACCTGAGAATCCATGCCATAGTAAAGCAAATATGCAATACGATGCAAAGCTATAGAGGTTTTACCGCTTCCCGCAACCCCCTGAACCATAAGAAGCTCGTTGTCAGTATCTCTGATAATAACATCCTGTTCTTTTTGTATGGACTCTACTATATTTCTCATCTTGGGCGAAGCATTGCGGCACAGTACTTTTTGCAGCAGCTCATCGTCTATTTTTACATTGCAGTCAAAGTAGTATTCCAGATTGCTGTTCTTAATATTGTATTGTCTTTTCAAATTTACGCTTCCTTCTATTATGCTTTTGGGAGCTTTATAAAAGACCCGTCCCAGCTCGTATTGATAGTATATACTGGAAATAGGGGCACGCCAGTCATATACTACTATATCCAGAGTTCGTGAATCGGTTACATTATTGAGTCCTACATATATCTTCTCTGTTTCCTCTGAACCATCTTCTACAAAATCAAACCTACCAAAGTATGGAGAGAATATCATTCTTTTATATTTTTCTATCTGCCTTATTGTGCCTCTATAGCTTCCAGTCTGACTGCCAATCAAGGACAGGTATTGGCTTATTTCCATCATTTTTTCAAAATCATCGGAGTAGTGAACGGTGCTTTCCCACATCTCCCTTCGAGCTTCCAAAAGCTCATGCTTCCTGTCGGATAGTATACCCAGCTCTTTGTCCATTTCGTACTTGATTACCCTTAGTGATTTTTCCAAATATTCTTTTTCAGTTTGATACTCCATGTCATAATTGTTCATTCTCTCACCCCTTCTAAAAAGTAACCCTTGACATATGACTTTGTATTATGCTATGATATATATGTAAATATTTAATTATAATTAGGTATTTTATTGCTATTTTTATAGTATAACATAAAAAATAATTCCAGTAAATCTGGAATTATTTTTTTTACATATTTATCGGTTTGAAACTTATGATTGGTCAATACTAACAGATTTATATATTGATGCAGGAGGTATTAGCGTGAAGAATAAACTGTTATTTATTATAGTAGTTATAGCTATTTCAACGGCTTCAATCAGTATAATAAAAACATTCAACAATATCCATGTAGTATACAGCACCTCCAAGGTCAAAATTATAGATATGAATACAAAGGAGCAGATTGAGAGTGCCACTATAATTATCACTGATTTAGAGAAGGAATATAGCATTAATAAGAACTCTAACAAAATATATTTACCAAAAAAGCCTTATGAGTGCTATAGTACAGATAAATGCAAGGATAAAGGGCTATATCCTTATGGATATACAACTATTACTTTTGCTGATGGATATATACCAAGAATAGATCATAATCTTATATTAGGATATGAAAGTACTCAAGTAGTTATTGAGCTGTTAAAGATTGATGATGAAAATGTGGAAAATCGGCAATATGAAGAATATTTTCATAAACACTCTCCTAGTATTGTATATGAGCTGCTTAATCACTATAAAATTAGATTATAGTATGTTCCAATGGACAATCACTATAAAGACCTCAGCAATATCAATCTCCCTCCTGCAATAAATAATAAGAACATGAAGTTCTTGGCAGTAATTCTGTAAAGGGTGATAAGATAATATCCTTTGTGTCAAACAAAACACTAATGTTTCTGCTGTGCAGTTTGTTTTGAAGACTGCTTCGGTAAGTGTACCTAAAGTTCAAAAGATTGGGGTATGAAGTAAATAATTTAAAAAACCGCCGTTATTTATGATGCCGTTCACCGTAACATCAGCAAATGCGAAAGGTATATGTTATTTCAATAATCGTTTAAACGTCGTGCCTGTCACCTATCTTTATTTACAAAATATTGAAAGTAGAGTATAATACAATTAACTTAATAAAAAGAAGACGATGATAGAGACAGTAAACATTTTTGAAAAATCACAGCGAGCTGGGAATAGTGGAAGCCTAGTATTAATTAGATTATGTTGAATATCCCTCTGGAGTTTCAGACCGAATTTTAAGTAGGTACTGACGGTTTTCTGCCGTTAACAGGAACTCATATGTTGGTATGCGGTATCAGGTGGTATAACGAAATTTAGGCTTTCGTCCTGTTATAGGGATGAGAGCTTTTCTTTTTTGTACCACAAAAATAAGAAGTTAACTTCAGGAGGTGGTATCAATGATTGATTATGACATTAGCGGCATTTTTTACATAAAGACTACAATAATTAGTTATTTAAGGAGTGGTAAATATGAAGTATAACCCAGAAATTCCAAGAGTTCACTATGATAGATATGGATATAGAGAATGGGAACGGCTAGAAAAGGATAGATTAGGAGAACTATTATATCATGTACATCTTGATATATTAAAGCGATATATCTCTGATTCAGATAATGTTATTGAATTAGGAGCTGGTGCAGGAAGATTCACAAAAGATATTGCAAATATGTCCAAGTCCTTAACTACTTCTGATTTATCCCCAGTTCAAATTGAAATTAATAAAAGAAAAATGGAGGAGCTTGGATTAGTTGATAAAGTGCAAGATTTCATGATTTTGGACATAACCAATCTGGAAGGCATCGCAGATAATACTTATGATGTTGCTGTATGCATTGGAGGACCTATTAACTATTTATTCGATAAGGAGGAAAATGCGATAAATGAAATGCTGAGAATACTTAAACTGCAGGGCAAGTTGATTCTTGGGTCAATGTCATTAATAGGTGCATTAATGTACTATCTTAATGGGGTAATATATGAAAAGGGCATGTTCGGAATTGATGCGACAGAATGGCTATTTACCACTGGGATGCAAGATAAAGAGCATTATCCAGTAGAGAATAAGCATTATGTGCACATGATGACAAGTAAAGAACTTGATGCTTTGTTAGAAGGAAAGCAGGTGAAGATTCTGGAAAAAAGTTCTGCAGGGTTATTTATGCATTCAAAAGAAGAACCTTTATGCGAAGCAAAACAAGATAAAGAATTTTGGGAACTCCTTATAAGAAAAGAGATTGAATTTACTAAGTTACCAGGGACGTTAGACTGTGGGATGAACATTATTTATGTAATCCAAAAGCTATAGGTATTTTATAATATTTACACTGGAATGCTCTGAATAAACTGTTGCTTTATCAGAGCATTCTTTACAATTCATAATATTAAAGAGGAGAGATAAATAGCATAAACCGAACATGTAGGTTATACGGTTTTGTTTATTCAAAAATGAAGAAATGCAGCTAGAGGCTGCCATGATGTACAGGTCACTGGCAACAAACTATTTTTATACCAATAAAATCACTAGATGCCTTGAATGTTATGAGATAGCCATTGAGGAACTGCCTAAAATCGAGATCAATAAACGGGTGTTTTTCTGGTGCGAGCTGGCGGACATATACTATAGAGAGTACATGCTGGACAAAGCGGAAAAGAAGTACAAGAATATAGATGATCTAGTGAACATATACAAAGACTGCCTGGATAATAACACTATGTTTTATTACTACTACTGGAAGGGTATTATGCTTTTGCGCACTAAGTATCGTATAGCCAAGGAGCATTTTGAAAAAGCCTTAGACTATGCCACCAAAAAATTTGAGAAGGCAGGTGCAATTTCCAATATGGGATTAGCTTCTGCAAGACTTAAACGATACAAGGACGCATTAGAATATTATGAAAAAGCCTTGACTTATCCTGATGAAACCAATCTATCCCCAATGGTAGTAACATATAATAATATGGCTGATGTGTATAGAAATATGAAGGACTATGAAAATGCACAAAAATATTTAGAGCTGGCTTTAGAAGCAAATGAAAAACAGTATAATTTGACTTATCATTTGGCTTGTATTCAAACAAAGCTTGAAATACAAGTAAGTTTAGGTAATAAAGTCTTATATAAAGAGTATCACAAAATATTATTAAGTACCAAGGGTAAAAATGTAGATAAAACCAGTGTAGTATTTCGTATAAAAAGATATATCGAAAATGTAAGTTATAATAAAGCTTGCCTAAAAAATCTTAGTAATGTTTTAATAGAGTTATCTGAGGCATCAGATAGTGACCCATTATCAGCGGACTAAATGAATGTCTAGGACTGATCTACAGAAAATTTTTAAATAATGGAGTTGTTATAAAATGAGTAAGCTTACTAAATCTATATTGACATTGCTATTAGTATCTATACTGTTAGCTTCATCTGCTGCTAATGCTTTTGCATCCCAAGAACACGACCCTATAGGAAGAAACTGCGTACAAGTTCCGTATGCTAGCATGGTTCAAAAATAAGAAGGCTGTAAGCCAAGTCTATATAGGTGTATAGCAAAACCGCTTAAAACCAAAATGTTTTAAGCGGTTTTTATTTAACCCATCTACTCTCTCATAATCCCCTCCAACTGCTCCATATCAATAGCCGTCGAAAATCCCTTTTCATCCCAATGGTTCTTGCAGCCGCAGTAATCCAAAAGCACACACTGTGCAGGTATGCCTAGGGATTTTGCCTTCCAGCCTCCAGACATCAGATTGGTAATACATGCGATGCCTATTATGCCCAGCTCCCCCTGCTTCATCTTGCTATTTGAAAATGCCGAGGATTCATGGGGAACTATAAGCACATCATATCCATACTTATCTCCTAGGCTTTTTATTGCACTAACCTGACAGTGAGAGCTGCAATCAGCACAATATAGTACACCTTCTACATCCTTTGCCTTGCAGGAGTCCAGCCTATGCCTCATACATGCAGGCAGGAGTATGGCTTTTCTGCTTGTCATAAGGAAGTCATTTCTGTAAGCTCTGTTCATTATCTCTGCACCTGCCATATTCAAATGATATTCAAGACGCTGTCGTCCGCAGAAAATAAGATCCTCTCTCCAGCGGTGGGTTTCTTCTACTGTTTTCAGATATTCTTCAACACCCTCTGTGTATTTGCCTAGTTCTTCCAGACTTTTTTGCTCAAACCATAACGCAAAGGCTGCACAAGCAGAGATTAGATCCGAGGTCTCCTCTGCGCTGACAGTCTCAAGGTATTTCAGCCATCTTTCTATACGTTTTACCTCCTGTACAAACTCACCTGCTGCCTCAAGCCACCCTACCAGCTTTAGCAGGTTATTTGTTGAAAACTTCAAGCACTCTACCAGCTCTGGTCTGTGCTCTGAGTATAAAACAAGGGTGCTTAGCACTCCCCTTGCAAAGTCCGCTCCCGGCTTTAGTGCTCCGCCCTTTTGCCGCATTTCTACCAGCTTCTTTAGCACATCCTTAGAAGCCTTGTTCAATGCAATGCCGTCGTCGCTGTATCTAAGCCACAAAACACCCATTGTCAGCAGTTCAAGCATGTACTCGCTGTCAGCCAGCGGCTTTTCCAAATGGTTGTCGCTGATAAATTTTTTAAACCTGTTTATCCAAGGTGCAGTCATTTTAATTCCTTCATCTATAACAATATCCGAAAACAGCTTTATATCCTTATAGTATCCATCAAAACTCTTTGCCTCTGGCTTAAGACTATATGTAATAATCTTCATTCAGCTCATCCCCTTAAAAATTTCATAAGATCTATAGTACAAGCCTATATTATTTTAATTATAAATCAGAGGTTGTAATATAAGCTATACTATTTACAGTATATATGAATAGTACCATAAATGGATAACCTTTTCAGTTGACTATATTATATTTACGTGTTATTATTGTATAAATATTTCAAAAATTATAAATTCTTTGAGCAAAAATAGTAGCTGCAACAATGAGTTTACAGCGAGCTGGAGAGGGTGCAAGTCCAGCAACAACATGTGCAGTGAATGGGTTTGTGAGAAGTCAGGCGAACCTTTAGATATATTTCATAAGCAGTAGCCGAAACCGGAGAGATTCCCGTTATAGAATCAGGATATAAAGCAAATATGTATGGTTGTCAATTTTACATATTTCATATTTAGCTTCGTATCTGTAGAGTGAGACTGTCTGCTGATTTGTTCGGCAAGCTGTCTAATTTGGGTGGTACCACGGATATTTACCTTCCGTCCCTTCATTGGGATGGAAGGTTTTTTGTTTTTGAAAAGGAGGTGATAACCGTGATGTGAACTGTATCAGAGATAGAAGAATTTTGGAAAAATATTTTAATATGTGAAGGAGAAATGATTTATGAATTTGAGAAAAAATATTTTAACGGCACTGCTTCTTGCTATAGGCTTTGTTATGCATCAGGTTGTCCCTGGAGTAATCGGGAGCATGAAATTTGATTTGATGCTGTCCTTTATGTTTGTGGCATTATTTATTAATAAGGATTTTAAAGGCACTTTGCTGACTGCTCTTGTAACTGGAGCTATAACAGCTATGACAACTACATTTCCGGGCGGTCAAATAGCTAACGTGGTGGACAAGCTTGCAACCTGTCTTGTAGTGTATGTATTGATTAAAGTCGCAAGCCGTTTTAATCTTAATCAGCTTTCTATTGGAATAGTAGCCTTTATTGGCACTATAGTCAGCGGTACTGTTTTCCTAGGCACAGCCTTGCTGATCTTTGGCTTGCCCGCACCTTTTACAGTGCTTTTCACAGGGATCGTACTGCCTACGGCACTTACCAATATATTTGTAACACTATTTGTATATAATGCTGCAAGGCTGGCTATAAAAGCAACTAAAATCAAATTTGTGCAGTAAACTTATAAAAGGTACAGACGTATGCATCTGTACCTTTTCTTATTAAAGTTGTTACACAAGCAAAATCCCCAATCCTATTGACACTACATAAACAATATTTATCACTACAAAGTTTTTCACCGACAGTACAAAGGTATCCTTTTTACTTTGCTCCAAGCTGAACAGCTTTAAGTTTTTGCTCACTGGTATCAGGGTCAACAGTACAAGCAGTGAGAACCCAGGAATTATACCTAGTACTGCCAGAAGCGTAATATCTGCAAATACTATATAATAAAGCGTCTTAAAAAGCGTCAGCGCATGTTTCTTGCCTATATATATAGGCAGTGTATAACGTTTGTTTTCCAGATCGTCCTCTATATCACAGATATTGTTGGCAAGCATAATATTTGCTATTCCGCATATTGTGGGTATTGATATAAGGAATGCATATATCAGCTCTGAGACATTCAGCTTTATGCTTAAAATATCTTGGCTGAATAACAGCACAATAAATTCACGGTCATATATATGTATATATATTGATATAAATACGATTATAAACCCCATAAACAAACCGGACATCAGCTCACCAAGTGGGGTTCTGGATATAGGTATAGGTCCGTAGGAATACAATATTCCAGTTGCAAAGGATATAATTCCCAGCAAAAGTATAACTGCATTGGTATTCATATATAGCAATACTCCAAATATGGCTGCTATTGTCAGCAGTACAAATATGGCAGTCAATGCAGCGGACTCAGTGAGCTTATACCTCACTATGGCATTATGACTCTCGTAATTGTAGCCATGCTGTCTGTGTGCTTTTTTGTAGTCCATATAATTATTTATGGCTGTAGTTGCCATGTCAAAGGTAATCATGGCTGCAAACATAAACAGCAAGTTTTTGAAATTAATAGTTTTGTATCGGTAAAGAGTATAAGCCGTACCCAATATAAAGGGTATAACACTCGCTGCCTTGGTTTGTATTTCTACTAATTTAAGAAAGCTCTCTATTGTCATGTTATTCACCTTTCTTTTGCTATGAGTATACAAAGTTTCTGTGATATTTATATATTGCCCATATTGTTATTTATTTAAGTGCCTGATACTGTTTCCTATTATTATAAAACCCTTTTCCATATCCTCCAAAGCCACGTTTGCAAAGCTTAGACGCATTGTGTCCCTGACCTTGCCGTCTATATAGAATATATCTCCCGGTGTAAATATAACACCTTTTGAATGACATACAGATAATACCCCATGGGCATCTGTTCCTTTTTTCAGCTTTACAAATATATACATACCGCCATCGCCGGTAATTTCCTCACAGGGTATATATTTTTCTGCACACTTTAATGCAAATTCATATCGTTCCTTATATATTTTTCTGGATTTCTTTATGCATTTGTCCAGATTGCCCTCCATCAAGTATTGATAAAGTACTGCCTGATCCAAAAAGGAGGTGTGTATGTTTTTGCTTTTCTTTACGCTTTCAATAGCAGATATAAGTCTTTTGTCTGCAAGTATCCAGCCTATTCTGATTCCAGGAAACAGTATTTTGGAAAAGCTTCCTATATATATTACTCCATTGCCCTTGCCGGACAGAGCCGCTATAGAGGGTATGTGTGCTCCTGAATATCTTAGCTCCTCGCTAAAGCCGTCCTCTATTATGGGGATGTTATGCTCTTTAAAAATATCTAGTATTTCTATTCTTTTTTCAAGATCCATAACAGTGCCTGTAGGGTTGTGGTAGGAGGGAACAAAATATCCAGCCTTAATATTATTAGCAGCCAGTAGTTTTCTCACCTCGTCAATATCCAAACCTGTAGACTTTATATCAGCACCGATTATGTTAAAGTTATGCATCTTCATTATTTTTATTGCTGTATTGTGAGTAGGATTTTCACATAATATAGAATCTCCTTCCTCGCAAATGGTAGGAAGAACTATTTCGAAGCCTTCTGTAAAACCATTTGTTATGATTATGTCCTTTCCCTCTATGTCTATTCCCTTGTTGGTCATATATTTTAGCAGATAGTCATTTAAAGGCTTGTAGCCTTTTGCGTATCCATAGTTTAATATATTGTAGCCTTCCTTTGATATGATATTAAGAAAGGCACGCTTAAAGCTCTCAATGTCAAACAGCTCTTTGTCAGGGGCTATCCCTCTGAAATTTATCACCTTTTTGTCTGTTTTTACGGCGTTTTTGATAATGTCAAACTGCTCGGCAACCTCTGTCACCCTGCTGAGTCTGGCAGACCAGTCCAGCTCCCAGTCTCCGCCTGTATTTACATGGACATCCAGCACGTAAGCACCTATATTATGCTCTATTCTGATAAAGCCGTCATCTGCCAGCTCCTCATAGGCTTTCAGCACACTGTTGCGGCTTACTCCAAGCATACTGCTTAGCTCTCTGGTGGAGGGAAGCCTCTCCCCTTTGGGAAGCATACCTTTAAGTATCAGATTTTTTATATGGTTTTTAATTTGAAGGGGCAGTGGTGTATTGTTATTAAAGGTCAGACCGTTAAACATTTTTATCACCTTATCTTATGTTTTATTTTTCGAAACAAATAGCAAAGAACCACGTTGTATTACCCTATTATTACAAGTGGTTCTTTTATTATACAATTATTTAGACCAGTTTGCACTAGAATCTTTTAATAAAAAACCCTTAAAGCTTCAGCACCAAAGCATTTGCCTGCTTTGCAGCTTACTACACCTCAAGCCAGCTTATATCACTTTCTTTTGCGGTATCGGAGATTACCAGCACATCAGTGTCAAGAAAGCGGCAAAAGCGTTTAAAGCAGTCGCATAGTGCTTCCTGCATAAGCTTAGTCTGCTTTACACCCTTCTCCCACCACCAGTTTTTTATGATAAGTCCGCCTGTTTCTTTATCTCTGGCTGGCTCAAATCTTGCTGCAAATTTATCTCTGTACAGAACAGGAAGCACATAGTAACCATACTGCCTTTCCTTTTCCGGCTTATAAACCTCCCATCGGTAATCAAAATCGAAAATTTCCTTGGTAAGCCTCCTGTCCCATATAAGGTTGTCAAGGGGTGCTATTACTGCTGCCTTATTATAGACTTTATCACTGCTGACAATGCTGTTAAGGCGTTCTCTGTCGCAGGTTCTTATGTACATGGGAGCAGTCATATCCTCAATATAAACTTCCTGTATCTTTTTCTTATCCAGCAGTCCGCTGAGGGCTTCACTGCGTTCCTTGCTTTTAGTTCCCTTTATTCCAATCCATGCATCTCCTGATCTTCCCCACAGCAGTCCTACGCTTCCTATACGTCTGAGTACGTGCCATTCTCTATACTGCTGATCTGTCTCATTTGGCTCGGGAGCTTCCAGTATTTCTTTTGGAATATGATGATATGCAAAGTCAAAGACTCTGCGAGTGTTTATTTTATGATGTATTACCAGCTCACCCCAGAAATACATGCCCTCCAGAGCTGCTCTGGAAAGTCTGGTGGGTCCCCAAGCCCAGTTAACCTTGTTGTCAAAATCCAGATCCAGTGAGGACAGGGGCCCTTTTTCCTCTATGAGCTTTCGCATTTGGGGAAGAACTTCAGATATAGAGTCATTTGATTTAAGATATCTATTTAATGCAGCATCTCTATAACGTTTAAAATACTGCCAATCCTCCAGAGAATATATGCACATCATCTTATCCCAGCCATCTAACAGCCTTCGCTCCTTGTATAAAAGCTCATTAAGCATTTGGGGCGTAAAACCTGCAATACGTGCTTGCAGTACTATTTCGGGGTTGCGTCCTGCTATATTTAGGGGGTCAAATTGTATGCTTCCTACACGCTTGATAAAGTCTAAAATGCCTGACTTTCCTTTAAAGCTGTATGGAGGCCATAAGCCTTGATGGGAAAGCATAAAACGTCGAGCCTGCTGTTTATTAATTATCAGCTTTTCCATTATAATAATCAAACTCCTTATAAATATTTGACTGTATTATAGAGAAACCACTTCAAAATTGAATTATTCCAGTTGTTTCTCACAAAGAGATTAGCAATTCTTAATCTATAACAAATCATACCATATTCAAATTTTATCACGAACCTATGTTCGTGTAAACAAGTGTTATATAAAATATAAGAGGCTGTTGCACAACTAACAAAATAGTTAGGGTGCAGCAGCCCAAATTTTATGCAAAAAAACAAACATACAACAAAAGAACTATATCTCACATTCCGCACCCTTAAAAGAAGTTTACATAATTGCTTTATTGAGATGTAGAAATGCTTTTCGATCTGCTACATCTTAGATAAGTCAATAGAATGCCCGGGAATACCAATTCATCGGCAATCCTTTCCAGTACACAGTAATATTTATGTGAAATATTAACTAACAGGGTCTAGCAAACTATCTATGGTAATTCCAAGTAAATCAAGAATCGTTATAACTCTGTACTCAATTATAGTATTGTAGAAACTGTAACTATAAGAATTTTCAGCTACTCTTTCAAAGCTTGTTCCTTGAAGTATTTCAAGAATTAGAGTGATGGTCGGTTTATCTGTCTTATTTTTATTCCATCCAATTTTAGGAGCTTCCTCTTGTGATTCACTAATACTTTTTCTAACCTTATACTGAATGAGTGCTCGAATCAGCAGCGAAACATTCAGTAACATCATTAGCGCATCTATTCGTCCCGGAGTCTTGAGAAATATTGTAGATGCAAGTGCTGGCTCTTTTAAAAGCCTAAACTGTATCTGGACTTAAGTCAATATAGTAGACACAAAAACTCGAACAATTTATGCAGATTTATTTAGTCTGTCCTCATATTGCTGATGGGTTAGGTATCCGATGCTGCTGTGGATTCTTCTTCTATTGTACCAGGCCTCGATATATTCAAATATAGCAAGCCTTGCAGCATCATAGTCATAATATGTAACTAAATTTACTTCTTCCTTCTTAAGTGAAGCATGAAAGGACTCTATGCAGGCATTATCATAAGGATTGCCCTTACGACTGAATGAATGTATAATAGCGTTTCTTTCGATGTATTCCTTAAACTTAGAGCTTGTATATTGCGCTCCTAAATCACTATGTAATATAACTGGATTAGATGGTTTCTGAGCCTTTAAAGCATTATCCAAGGCTTTTAGAGCCATATCTGTATCCATATTCTTCGAAAAACTGTACCCTATTATCTTTTTTGTACATAAGTCCATTACCGAGGCTAAGTAACACCAGCCATTACGCTTTGTATGAACATAGGTGATGTCTGTTACCCATTTTTCATTTAAGTTATTTGCCGAAAAGTCCCTATCTAGAATGTTTACCTTATCCTCAACTTTGGACTTTGAGGACTGTGGTCTAAATTTCTTCATGACAATAGATCTAATGCCTAATTTACGCATTAGCCTTTGAACTCTTTTGAGGCTGATTTTATTACCATTTTCAAT